>JAUVWB010000081.1 GCA_030604345.1 Desulfofustis sp.
ATCGGCCCTTCCTGGGCGTCCACGAGCAGCAGAGCACCATCGGCCATGCGCAGCACCCGCTCGACCTGACCGCCAAAATCGGCATGGCCGGGAGTATCGATAATGTTGATCCAGTAATCGCCGTAGCGATAGGAGCCGTTCTTGGCGGTGATGGTGATACCCCGCTCCCGCTCCAGATCCATGGAGTCCATGAGCCGTTCAGCAACCGCCTGGTTTTCACGAAACATTCCGGAATGCTTAAACAACTGATCGACCAACGTGGTCTTGCCATGATCAACATGGGCGATTATCGCCACATTTCGAATAAAACGCTGCTGCATATCTCTAATACTCGCTGAGGAGCCTCTTGATTACGTCACGGGTTATCGGCCCCGGTGACCGTGTTGTATCCGGGGCGGCGGGGCCGCCAACATACCGCAAACCGGCGGACAGTGCAAGCACATATGTGAAATGGCGAGGCAACCACCAACCGCTACCGACGCGCCACCATCGGCCCGCAGGGTTGCGGACAGGAGGTCTGCATCTGACAGTAGGCTACGGATGATCTGTCTGTCTGGTGTTGCGCGACGGCGATGGGGCCCAAGAGCGGCGTTTGGCAGCAAGACCCTTCGCCGGATCTTGTGCCCGTAACCCAGAGACGTACGCTTTATCCGGATGAACCTTCCTTTTATTACGCCACGACGAGATTGACCGTACTGGCACTTTCTCGAGGTTCCCTCAAGGTTTCCTCAAAGCTTGAGCAAGACCTTTTGCCGGGCGGCAGCCGAACGGCGCAGAGCGGCCACCTCTTCATCCACATAATCATAGACACAAGGCGATTTATTCTCCGCCGGTCGCATGATTCGTCCAATCACCTGCAGCAGCCGCCCCTCAAAGGTAATCGGTGTGGTCAAAAACAGGGTGGAGAGGCCGGAACAGTCAAACCCCTCACTGATGAGCTGCAACGTGGCCACCAGCACCTGCAGTTCTCCGGCCTGGACCCGGGCAACGATGGTCGCCCGCTGATCTGGCGGGGTCTGACCGGTCAGCAGGGCGACTTCGATACCGTGGCGCTGCAGGAGCTCCACGAAAACCTGGCAATGACTCAGACGGTCGGAAACCACCAGGGCCGTTCCGGCTGGATCGTGCGCCACGGCCTGGACGATATCGTCAACGATCTGCCGGTTGCGCCCCTCGTGTTTGGTCAGAGCGGTGATCAGCGCCTGGTAGTCGCCCTGATAACGGTAGGCGAAATCGGTTACTCGCCTGATGATCTTTGGCCGCAGAACGGCACCGGTCACCTTCAAGTGCATCTGATCGACCGTATGGATACGGTCGCCCATGAAATAGTAGATAAGCCGGGTCATCCCCTCATCACTGCGGAACGCCGTTGCCGACAAGCCGAGCAGGTAATACGAATCGAAACAGGATACCACGTCGGTGAACAGGGTTGCCGGTACCCGGTGGCATTCGTCCACGATCAGTTGCCCGAAATGAGGTATCAGTTCTTCGGTCCGCCTTCGTGCCGTATTGACGATGGCGATGGTCAACGGCCCGATGGCGAATTGTCCGTCCCCCACCAAAGCGGCATCGACCCCGAGAAACTCCCGGGCCCTCTGCTGCCACTGGTAGAGCAGTTCCTTGGTGTGGACGATGACGATCGTTGGCTGCCGACGGCGAGCGATCGCCGCCAGCGCCATGATCGTCTTGCCGCTACCGGTTCCAGCCTCAAGCACTCCGAACGATCGCGAACAGATATGCTGAACCGCTTGCTCCTGGTATGCGCGCAACTCGGCAAGCAGCGTAAAGTTAACCTCCGGCAACCGTCGACGTCGATCGATGATGTGCGGATCATGCCCAATTGTTGCCGGCAAAGCAGTACTGCCTGATTGGAAAAGCCGCGGGGAAAGCGAAGCCCTCCCGGTACGGTTTCGTAGTAGCGCAACGTCGGTTTCAGCCGTTTACCGATCCACCGACCATATCGCTTGGCCGCCAGATAGTGCGGGTTATCGATGGTCAATCGGTCCTTGATCATCTGCTCCAACTGGTCATCGATGCCTTCCAACAGACAATCGGCAGCAACCGTCAAGGTAACCATGCACTATTCCCTCACAAGATGTATCCCCATCGCGGGAACGAATAGCAGGTGCCTAGTCCCAACGATTCGATTATACTGGTTTCTTAACATAGCTTACGAAGCGGCGCCGACGCAATGCTCTTTGCTCGCCGCCACCCCATACCCACCGAACTGACGCCGATCCTCGACAACCATCCGGAACCATCGGCAATTCTACAGGAACGATCATGAGACCAGCCACATTGCCCATTGTCATCTTTTTGCTCATCATCTTTTTTGGCACCCCCGCCGTCGGTGGTGGGACCTTGGTCACGCTGCATCTGCCCGAAGCGGTGTTGACGAAAATTATTACCGACGCGGTGCCGATACCCATCGACCCCCAGAACGAGTCGATCAATGGTACCATCACCATCGAGCGTATTTCGGACCTACGCCTCAAGGATCGATCGGTCGCGGCCACCATCGGTCTTTCAGCTACCGATCTGCAAGTCAATACCAACGTGGCCGGACACCAGATCCGCCTTAACGTCGGCAGTGTGCAGACCGATTTCGGACTGACAGCAACACTGAGATTCAATCCGGCCGACCGCACCCTGTTCCTCAGACCTGAGGTACGCCCCTTGGGTGCTCCCGGTCAGTCGTCCAGCAATGACGTTGCCGTACTGTTGGCCGGCGCTTTCAATGGCAGAGAAATTCCGATCACCATTGATCGTCTCCAACCGCTGGTAACCAACACCGGCAGCAAAGAACTGACCGTCGAACTGCAGCTTACCGACATCGCCGTCGTCCCCGAGGCCCTTGTCCTGTCGTTTCATCCAGCAGTCTCGACGAGCGTTGCAGCGACTCCCTGATTGCAAAGGGCGGGGACGGACGACCAGGTTGCACGCCGACCCCTTGCCCGGCACGTAATCGCGCGTTTGCGTTATCATAAAGTTGGATCTCAAGATTCTGCCCCACCTCTTCTCTACCGACCCCTCTCCGATGTACACCGGCAACTCGTGATGCCAGCTGTTATCACCTAATATCATTTTGTTTCAGTAGATTTTTATTGCAATAATCGATAAAAATTATCATTATCGATCAACTGTGTTCATCCGGGCCCAGCCACTGCTGACCCGTCCACAACCGTCCATTTTAACGGGAGATCACCATGAGTAAGACGATCGAAAACCTCAAGGAGGCCTTTGCCGGCGAGTCCATGGCTCGCAACAAGTACACCTTTTTCGCCAAAGTAGCCCGCAAGGAAGGGTATCATTACATCGCCAGCATTTTTGAAGAAACCGCAATCAATGAAATGCGTCATGCCAATGATCACTTCAAGTTACTCGGTGGTATCGGCAACACCGCCGCCAACCTCAAAGAGGCAGTCGACGGGGAAGATTACGAAACCGTCAGCATGTACCCGGAATTTGCCAAAGTCGCTCGGGAGGAGGGTAACCTGGCGGCAGCAATTAAATTCGAGATGATCGGCAAGATAGAAGCGGAGCATCGTGAACGCTACAAGAAACTACTGGCCAGAGTCGAGAATGGCACGGTGTTTAAACGCGACAAGCCGATCACCTGGAAATGCAGCTTGTGCGGCTACCTGCATGAAGGGACAGAGCCGCCCACCAAATGTCCTTCCTGTGAACATCCCAGGGAGTATTATGAACCGGCCGACCTGTTGAACGACCTGTAATCGGCCTCCCTCTCTCCATCGCGGGGCCGCGGCGCCCAATTTTCCCCGGCGCCGTGGCCCTGCCCTCCTGCCTGTCACGCCCCACCTGCCGCCTTTGACTGCCCGGGGGTGATCGACACCGGCACGCCTCGTGGCGCTAATCATCCTGGGTACGGGATGCCGTTACCAATGCTCGCCTCTGATGGTGTTTGTCATTTGTCCCCGTCGATGGTAGAGTGCGGCAAGGTTTTTCATCCGCATCCATGACAGCAATGAAACCACTTGTCTTCAAAAGGGAAATTCATTTTCGCCTGATTCGCCGAATCACCCTGGTCGGCCTGCTGGCGCTCCTGTTCGGGACCGTCGCTCTGCTGTGGCTCGAGTATCACCGGCTCCACGACCTGATGCTGAACAACGCCAAGCGGGAAAGTGGTCTGTTTACCGCTATTCTGCTCCAATCTGCCAAGGAACCGGCAGCGATACCTCCGACCGTACGTGATCACCTGCTCCACGAGGCCTTCCAGCAGACCGACTTTGTCACGGTGGCGATAACAACCACCGATCAGCACCCCCTGTTTGACGCTGTTCGGGCCGACGGTGCACCTCGATTCCGGCAACCTGGAGATGCCGGCAGAGTCCCGGTCGCCGCGACAGAGGAAAAGGATGAGGTCCATTTCCTCGACAACCGGTTTTATTTAACCTTCACGACCCTGCTCCGTGATCCTCATGGGCGACATGTCATCGCCCACCTCGACGCCCTCTACCGGCTCTCTCTGGCCGATCTGAAAAACCGTGCGACCACGGCCGTCCTGGCTTTCGGGGTACTCACAGCAACCGTAATCCTCTGCGGCCTGTTCCTCTATCCCGGCATGCTCTTGTTGCAACACCGCATCATCAGCGGCAGTGGTGCCGCCACCCGAGCCAACGGTTTTCTCCTGACTTGGCTGGCGACAGTCATGTCAGGCTGTGACGGGACGGTCAGCCGCCATCATCACCTGCGGGTGGTCATCTATGCGATTCGCCTTGCCGAGAAACAACGCGTGTCCCGTCTCGTCACCCGCGGCATGGTACAAGCGGCGCTGCTCCGCGATCTGGAGCGGCTCGACCTGCCGGCCACTCTGCAGCAGGCGGCCGACACCAACAAGCGGGACAAACAGCTGATCGCCGCACATCGACAATTCGCACAGAAGATTAAGAAGCAGCGCTGGTTCTCCGAGGCCGAACCGGTTATCCGTAGCCTGCACGAAAGATATGACGGCAGCGGCTTTCCGGCCGGTCTGCAGGGAGAATCGATTCCGGTGGGAGCGCGGATTCTGGCAATTGTCGATCACTTCGATCGATTAACGGTACCGGCGGCAGTCCAGGATCCGCGCGATCTGGCAGGGGCGCTGCACTGCTTGGAAAGAGAATCGGCAACCCGTTTCGACCCGGTTCTGGTGGCGGCCTTCACCACCATTGCTCCCCGAATCTACCAGCGGTTGGTCGAGGCGGACGAAACCCACCTCAACAGACTTTTCGCAGAGACCATCCAGGGGTATCTGCCAAGCTGAGCGGGACGGTTCCCCAACCGCTCACGACAGACGGACAATTTCATCACCTGCCGTAACTGTCCCCCCCGTCACCACCCTGGCGAAAATTCCCTCTCGAGGCATGATACAGTCACCGGTCGCCCGTTTGATGGCACAGCCGTTGTTGTGACATTCCTTGCCGATCTGGGTGATCTCCAGTTCTGCCGTGGCTCCGATACGCAAACGACTGCCCAACGGCAGCGCGGCGAGATCAAGACCACGGGTGATGATGTTTTCGGCAAAGGCGCCCTGTTCCAACTCCGGCAGGATCTCCTTTACCTGGTCGATGCTTTCGCCGGCCAGCAGAGACACCTGCCGATGCCACTTTCCGGCATGGGCATCACTTTCGATACCCCATTGGGCCTGCAACTCCACCTGCGAAACCGCCTTTTTAACGACACCCTTCCTGTCGCTGATGCACACCGCTTCAACCCGGGCCATACCACGCCTCCTCAGAATAGAAAGACCTCTATCAAACCGTTCTCTTCAAGGACCTCACCGGGTTCAAGAACGATATAACCATCGGCATGCACTATCGAACTGAGCATATGTGAGCCCTGTCTTTCCATTTCGCGAATCAGGGCCAGTTCGTTGGGTCGTTCCTCAACAGTCACCCGGATGAAATTGGTCCTTTTGCCTTTGTTGACGACGCGCCGGGGAGAACACGCCGTCAGGGACCGGGCAACCGAAGCGGTTCCCTGCAACGCCGCCAGAACCGGTCGCACATAGTTGCTGAAACACATGAAGGCCGACACGGGGTTGCCGGGCAGTCCAAACAACAGGGTATCGCCGCGGCGGCAGGCGAGCAGGGGCTTGCCTGGTTTCTGTTTGATCTTCCAGAACAATTGGCTGAATCCGGCGGCCGTTGCCGCCTCCTTCACATGATCATGCTGCCCGACAGAGACCCCGCCGGAGCAGAGAATCACCGCATCTTCAGCGGTAACCGACTGATTGATACCGTCAATGGTATCGGCAAGGTTATCGGCAACATGGATCACCGAACGCAGGGTTGCCCCGGCGTCCTTGACGGCGCTGGCCAGCATGATGGAATTTGAATCCCGAATCTGGTAGGGTTTGATGGCAGCGTCTTCGGGTCTCGCCAATTCAGTCCCGGTGATCAACAGCGACACGCGCGGGTGGACATAAACCGGGACACCACAGATCCCGAAAGCGGCCAGCAGGGCCAGCTCCCGGGCGCCCAATCGACTACCCCGGCGCAGCAACAGGTCGCCGGCCTGGAACTCCTCACCCTGCCGGCGAACGTCCTGACCGATCGTCCCCGCAGCAAGGATCTCCCCCCCGTCTTCGTTCTCTCTGGTGTCCTCCCGCCGTATCACCGTGTCGGCACCGTCCGGAATCACAGCGCCGGTGCTGATTCTCACCGCGGTCCCCGCCTCAACCGGGCCGAAAAAAGGAATGCCGGCCTGGCTCTCGCCGATAACCCGCAGCTTCACCGGCTGCTCCCTGGTGGCTGCGCAACAATCGCCCCAGCGCACGGCAAAACCGTCCATGGCCGAACTGGTGAAACGCGGTGCCGGCTCGGGGGCATGCACATCTTCACTGAGATAGCAGCCGTAGGCCTGTTCCAGCGTCGCTGTTTCCCGCCG
>JAUVWB010000376.1 GCA_030604345.1 Desulfofustis sp.
GGATGGCCGAGGAGATCGGCCGGTTGACCCTGCAGCAGGAGATGCGCCGTTACGGGTTACCCCGGGACCTGCTGGAGAGCGAAGGGATGTCTCGGGTGGCCGCCACTTTTGCGCTAAAGAGCAAGGAGCGGCTGTTTCGCAATATCGGCATCGGCAAAGTCCGCTTGCCGGAAGTTATTGAAAACATCCGCCAAGAGCTGTTTTCCGGCACGTCATTTCTTGCCAAGCCGACCGGGGAATTCAACAAAATCAAGCTCAACACCTTGGATCCGGTCTTCATCAAGCTCTCTTCCTGTTGCAATCCCAATCCGGTGGATAAATCCAACTGCGCGTTGCTGACCGCCAAGGGCCTCTCGGTGCACAACAAAAATTGTCCCCGTCTGCATGAGATAAAGTTTCAGCGGGAAGACGCTGTGGATATCTCCTGGGAGCGGACCACGCCGATTACCAGGCCGCAGAGTATAACCTTTCCGGGAGTCGCTCGAGCCCGGTTGCTGCCGCTGATCGCTTCGGCGCCCGGGCATATGAAGATTCAGGATATCATCCTTGCGCCCCACTCATCAGTTGATCGGGAAACCTGGGTGGTGCATTTCGAAGTGGCCGAGCTGCGCGATCTGCAAAAGGTGCTCCGCCATTTCGACCGCTCCGCCATCGCTTACGAATTCACCCTCGAGTTTTAGGTGGTACGGTGCTGATGGTCGGGTGACGACGCGCCGCTCATGAAGTCTCTTCCTTCTCGGCACCAACCGCATGGCGACGATAATTGCTGAGTACCTTGGACAGCATGTCCGGCAGGTCGTTCTTCTGCCGCGAGCTGCGGCGCAGTTGCTTCACCGTCTTTTCCAGGGTCAGCACCTCGCCGAGATAGATATGGCGCAGGATAAGGGAGATGAGCCTGGTGATGGTGGTGAGGTTGGAGATGCGAGACTGCAGGTGCTGGTCGCGATCGAAGGCGGTGGAGGCGAATATCTCCACCGGGTCTCCTTCCATTTCGCTGACCGAGACGTACCAGGTGTTTTGCTCACGGTCCCTGGTGCGATAGCGAACCGCATCGAGCACATCCGGAAGATCGCGTTGCCTTCTGCCCACGCCTTCCTGCTGGTCGGCAGGCAAAGCGGTACCGGTCAGCCGGCACAGATGGGTCAGCAGTTCCGGTCGGTTTTCCAGGGCATCGACGATCGTAAGGCAGTGACGGCAGAACTCGTTGCCGTCACGTTCCACCAGTTGATCGACTTGACCGCAGCCGTCACACAATTCCGTATCGGTCATTTTTTTCATGGGGCCACTTGCTGTCGTAAGTTGTTGTCGGTATCAGGAGTTTGAGCAGGTCCAGGAAATGGGGGCCACTGATCTCGCGGGCTCCAAATTGCTGTAGATGAGCAGTGGTCATCTGGCAGTCAAGCAGTTCATAATCGTTTTCCTGCAGGAACGCAACCAGATGCAGCAAACAGAATTTGGAGGCGTTGGTCATCCTGGAAAACATGGATTCACCGAAAAAGACTTTCCCCAGAGCCAGGCCGTAGAGCCCGCCGGCAAGTATGGTCCCCTGCCAGCATTCAACCGAGTGGCAATATCCGCGATGATGCAGATCGATATAGGCGGCCGTCATCTCCGGCGTGATCCAGGTTTGTTCTCCCCGTTCCCGGCGCACGTCGGCACAGGAGGCGATGACCTCCTCAAAGGCGCGGTTGATGGTCAGGGTCGGGGTGGTTTGACGCAGCGCTCGCCGCAACCTTCGGGGAGAATGGAACTCGGCGGGGAAGATCACGAGCCGTGGCGAGGGAAACCACCAGAGAAGCGGATCATTCTCCCCATACCAGGGAAAGATCCCCAGGCGGTAGGCAGCCAGCAGGCGCCGGGGAGAAAGGTCCCCGCCGACGGCCAGCAAACCGCTCTTCTCGGCGAGTTCCGGTGGGGGGAAAAGTATCTGGTCTGTCAGCTGAAATACTGGCATAGGCGACTGTACAATAGGGCTCCTTGCGGTGTCAATCGACAAAGCGTTGCCCCGGTCGCAACCAAGTTGGCGCTGTTGTCCCGGTGGCCGGGCGGCAGTCCGGCGAGATCAGATAATCACCAGCGGTCTGCTGATATTGTCTTGCTTCATCGAGACTTTGTGTTACATAATGCGAGGATGACATTTTTCCGCAGAGACAGCGGTATACCCCAGAGGTTTCTTACACCATAAGCAGGGAAATGCACGGTCAGCACTTACCATTTATCCGTCAACCGTTTGCCGACGAGGTTGATACGGCCTTCTTTTTCAGCGGCGGCGGCCGGGGCGAGATCGTCGCCGAGGTCGTTGCTTCCCTGCAGAACGGAGTCAGCCTGATCACCTTGATCGGCCCGCCGGGCTCCGGAAAA
>JAUVWB010000090.1 GCA_030604345.1 Desulfofustis sp.
CCAAGGTGCGGCACCTGTTCAGCGAACGTATCGCCGCGCTGAATCAGGGTTTGCCACCTTACGCGACGATCAAGGACTTTGCCTTGATCCCGCGTGAATTCACCATTGAAGGAGGAGAGCTCACGCCGACCCTCAAACTCAAACGCAAGGAGATTTACGAGAAGTACAAGGATATCGTCGACGACATGTATCTGAAGAAAGGAAACGGTCTGGTATTCCAGACCACATCCAGAGACGGAGAGAAAAAATGAGGCAGATCAATCGAGTAGCCGTACTCGGCGCCGGAGTCATGGGCGCCACCATCGCGGCCCACCTGGCCAACGCGGGGCTGGAGGTCTTGATGCTCGACATCGTTCCTCGCGAATTGAACGAGCAGGAAGCATCGCGCGGGTTGACCCTGGAAAGCCCGGAAGTGAGAAATCGAATTGCCCGGTCGGGCTTGGATGGGCTGCTGAAGATGAAGCCGGCACCGTTCTACCTGGCCGAATACGCGAAGCAGATTGACATCGGCAATCTTGAGGACGATCTGGGCAAGCTCACCGCCTGTGACTGGGTCATCGAGGTGGTGGTCGAAAACCTGGCTATCAAACGGAGCTTGTTTGAACGGATTGTACCTCACTTGGGGGCGCAGACGGTGTTGACCACCAACACCAGCGGCCTGTCGGTCAACGAGATGGCCCAGGTGCTGCCGCCGGATATCAGAAAACGGTTCCTGGTTACCCATTTCTTCAATCCGCCTCGCTATATGCGGCTGATGGAAATTGTCGCCTGTACCGAGACCGATCCGCAGGTGGTCGCCGAGCTGGCTCTGTTTATCGAACGACGGCTGGGAAAAGGGGTTGTCTACGCCAAGGACACTGCCAACTTCATTGCCAACCGGATAGGCGTCTACGCCATCTACAAGGGGATTGCCCATATGCTGGAGATGGGCATGACCGTCGAGGAAGTGGATGCGGTTGCCGGACCGGCGACCGCCCGGCCGAAAAGCGCGGCCTTCCGCACCGCCGACCTGGTGGGGCTCGATACCCTGGCTCATGTGGGTACCAACTCCCACGACGCGCTGCCCGACGACGAAGAGCGGGCGGTGTTCAAGCTGCCCGACTTCATGGCCGACATGATCAAGAAGGGGCTGCTCGGCAACAAGAGCGGCAAGGGGTTCTACAAGAAGGAAAAAGTAAACGGCAAGCGGCAGCTCTCTTACTACGATTATACGAGCGGCGACTATCTGCCGCTCCAGAAGCCGAAGTTCGCGTCGGTGCAGACGGTCAAGCAGATCGACGATCCGCGGCGCAAGGTCGCCGTCATGGTCGGCGGGGCCGACAAGGGGGCAGAATATGCCTGGCGCAGCCTGCGTGACACGCTGATCTATGCCGTCAACCGCATCCCGGAAATCGCCGACGACGTGGTCAATATCGACAACGCCATGAAATGGGGGTTCAACTGGGAACTCGGCCCCTTTGAGATGCTCGACGCCATCGGCGTGGCGGCTTTTGCCAAACGCGCCGAAAAGGACGGCGTGGCGGTGCCGGCGGTGCTGCGTGAAATCGCCTCTTTTTACCGCTACGATGACGGTGGCCAACCGGAGTTCTATGATCTGGTGGCCGGTTCCTATCGGCCGTTGCCGCAGCCCGAGGGACAGATCAACCTGGAGATCCTCAAGCGGGGCGGCCGTGAAGTTGAGAAAAACGCCGGCGCTTCGGTGGTCGATCTCGGTGATGGAGTCTTCTGCCTGGAGTTCCACTCCAAGATGAATGCCATCAGCGGTGATATCCTGGGGATGGTCCACAAGGCGATCAAGCGGGCTGAGGAAGAGGGCGTGGGGCTGGTCATCGGCAACCGCGGCGCCAATTTTTCGGTCGGCGCCAACCTGATGCTGCTGGCGGTGGCCATGGCCGAAGGTGCCTTCGAGGATGTGGATATGGTACTGCGTTCCTTCCAGAAGGCGACCATGGCCGTCAAGTATGCCAAGGTCCCGGTCGTGGCGGCCCCGTTCGGCATGACTTTGGGTGGTGGCTGCGAGTTCTGCCTGCATGCCGATGCCATCAACGCCTCGGCAGAAACCTACATGGGCCTGGTGGAGATCGGCGTTGGCCTGCTCCCCGCCGGCGGCGGCACCAAGGAGATGTGTATTCGGGCGGCGGAGTTGGCCAAGCGCTACGAGACCGATGTGCAGCCCTTTATCTTCAAGCACTTCCGGCAGATCGCCATGGCCCAGGTGTCGATGGGGGCGGCCGAGTTGCCGGCCATGGGCTACATGCGGCCGGGCGATTCGATTACCATGAATGTCGATCGTTTGATCGGCGACGCCAAGCAGAAGGTCCTCTCGCTTGCGGTCAACTATCGGCCGCCGCGGCCGGCGGTCGATATCGCTGCACCGGGACGCAGTGTCGCCGCCAGCATCAAGAGCCAGCTGTGGAATATGCGGATGGGCAGCCATATAACCGACTATGAGGAGACCATGGGCGGCATCATCGCCGATGTCATCTGCGGCGGCGATGTCAACGGGGGGACGCTGATTACCGAGGAATACCTGCTCCAGCTTGAGCGTGAGAACTTCCTCAGGCTCTGCGCCAACAAGAAGACGTCGGAGCGGATTCAGCATATGCTCAAGACCGGCAAGCCGTTGCGCAATTGACGGCCAGGTCCACCATCCAGCCAAGATCCAGGAGATAACGATATGAAAACAGCCTATATTCTGGCCAGCTACCGGACCCCAGGCTGCCGGGCGAACAAGGGGAAATTCAAGGATATGCGCCCTGACGATTTGGCGGCGACGGCGATCAAAGGGTTGGTCGAGCGAACCGGCATCGATCCGGCCACCGTCGACGATGTCTATCTCGGTTGCGCCTTTCCCGAAGCCGAACAGGGCATGAACCTGGGAAGAATGGCCGGTCTGAAGGCCGGCCTGCCCATCGAGGTCCCCGGACAGACCATCAACCGTTTCTGCTCCTCCGGCCTGCAGACCATCGCCATGGCGGCGGAGCGGGTCATGCTCGGCCTGGCCGACTGCATCGTCGCCGGCGGCGCCGAATCCATGTCCTGCGTACCGCTGGGCGGTTTGAAATACAGTGCCAACCCGTCGTTGGTCAAGGATTGGCCGGAGGCCTACTCGTCCATGGGCATCACCGCCGAACTGGTGGCCGAACGCTACGGCATCGATCGGGCGACCATGGATGCCTTCGCCGTCGACAGTCACGCCCGGGCCGCCGCGGCCATCGAGGCCGGCCGGTTCACCGATGAGATCATCCCGGTGACAGTTGAAAAGACGCAACTGGTCAAGGGAAAAATCAAGCGCACCACCGAACAGGTGGTGGTTGACGATGGGGTGCGGCCCGCCACCACGATGGAGACGCTCGGCAAATTGCGGCCCGCATTCAAGCTCGGCGGGCTGGTCACGGCCGGCAATTCGTCGCAGATGACCGATGGCGCGGCTTTCTCGCTGGTGGTCTCGGAAGAGTACCTGAAACGTATCGGCGCCGAACCGTTTGCCCGCTTCATCGCCTATGCCGTTCGCGGTGTGGCGCCGGAAGTGATGGGTATCGGCCCCATCGCGGCGATACCGGCGGTATTCAAGATGGCCGACATGAAGCTCGCCGACATCGGTCTGATCGAGCTCAACGAGGCCTTTGCCGCCCAAGCGCTGGCGGTGATCAAGGAGTTGGGGCTCGACCGGTCTGTTGTTAACGTCAACGGCGGCGCCATTGCACTGGGCCATCCGCTCGGCTGCACCGGTGCCAAGATTACAGCCACCCTGCTCCATGAGATGGGGCGTCGCCAGGTGCGTTACGGGTTGGTATCCATGTGTATCGGCGGCGGTATGGGTGCCGCCGGGCTTTTTGAGAAACTGTAAGGTAAATTCAGCGAACGAGGTGAGAACATGGCTGATAGAACGTTGAAGGGTGGTGAATACCTGATTGCCGAGGTCGCTTGCGAATCGGTGTTTACGCCGGAGGATTTCAGCGACGAGCAGAAGCAGTTTGCCGAAACCACCGAGCAGTTTGTCATGAACGAGATCGTCCCGAATATGGAGCGGATCGATCAGCAGGAGTTCGGTCTGGTGGTGGAAGGGATGCGCAAGTGCGGCGAACTGGGCCTGCTGATGATGGATACGCCGGAAGAGTACGGCGGCCTCGATCTGGACAAGGCCTCGAGCATGCTGGTGGCGGAAAAGATCTCCTACGGCGGTTCGTTTTCCGTCGCCTTTGCCGCCCACACCGGCATCGGCACCCTGCCGCTCATCTATTATGGGACGCCGGAGCAGAAAGAAAAATATCTGGGCCGGATCATCTCCGGTGAGTGGTGCGCCGCCTATTGTCTGACCGAACCCGGTTCCGGCAGCGATGCGCTCGGCGCCCAGGCCACCGCCGTGCTGTCCGAGGACGGCAGCCATTACCTCCTCAACGGCACCAAGCAATTTATCACCAACGGCGGCTTCGCCCAGATCTACACCATTTTTGCCAAAGTCGATAAGGAGCACTTCACCGCGTTTCTGGTGGAGCGCGACTTCCCCGGCCTGGTGGTAGGCACCGAAGAGAAGAAGATGGGCATCAAGGGCAGCTCCACCACCCAGATTATCCTCGACAATTGCAAGGTCCCGGTGGAAAACGTGCTCGGCGAGATCGGCAAAGGCCACAAGATTGCCTTCAACGTGCTCAACGTCGGCCGCTTCAAGCTCGGTGCCGCCGTGACCGGAGCCGCCAAGATGGCGCTGGTGACCGGCATCAAGTATGCCAACGAGCGAGTCCAGTTCAAGAAGAAGATCAGCAGCTTCGGGGCCATAAGGGAAAAGATCGCCGATCTCACGGCCGCCATCTATGCCTCCGAATCGCTGGTCTATCGGTTGGCCGGCCTGCTCGATACCAAGCTGGCGACCATCGACAAAGGCATCGACAACTATTACCTGGAATATCTGAAGGGAATCGAGGAATACGCACCGGAATGCGGCATTTCCAAGGTGTTCTGCAGCGAGGTGCTGGCCCAGACGGTGGACGAGGTTGTCCAGATCTTCGGCGGCTACGGCTTTGTCAGCGATTACCCGGCCGAGCGCTATTACCGCGATGAACGGATCAACCGGATCTTCGAGGGTACCAATGAGATCAACCGCCTGTTGATCCCCAGCATGATCCTGCGTAAGGCCATGAAAGGAGAGTTACCCATTCAGGCCGAGGCGATGAAGGCCTTCGAATCGTTGATGACCCCAAGTTTTGAAGAGCTCGACGAATCGATTGCGTTTGCCGCCGAAAAAGCCCTGCTGAAAAACCTCAAGACCCTGTTCCTGATCCTGGCCGGCGCCGGAGTGCAGAAATTCATGGATAAGATTGCCGACGAGCAGGAAATCCTGATGGCTGCCGCCGACATCGCCATCCAGATCTTCGCCCTGGAAAGTGCTGTCCTGCGGGCCGAGAAAGCGCTGCCCCGGTTCAGCGAGCGCAAGCGGGAACTGGTCAAGGCGGCAGTCAAGGTGTTTGCCTTCACCGCTTCGGAAGCGGCCGGCAGCGCCGCTCGCAAGGGAGCTTTCTATATCGAGGAAGGCGATACGTTGACCATGATTCTGGCCGGAGTGCGTCGCTTCAGCAAGTACGACGCCACCGGTCTGCTCGCTGCCAAACGGTTGTTGGCCGATGCGGCCTGCGACGAGGAGAAGTATCTGTTCGGTTAATCCCGGTTACCGGCCCCGGCCGCTGGCGGCCGGGGCTCTAACGGTCGGCGGTATGGTGACGCCGGCAGGTGACGTTCAGCAATGATTCCCCGCCAACATACCATAGAGACACCCTACATGGTCGGGCCCGTCCACTGCTACAGCAGTGTCTGTGACGGTGAACTGATCCTCTTCGATACCGGTCCGCCGACCGACACCGGCCGCACCTTCCTGCAGCGGACGCTTGATCTGAGCCAGCTGCGCCACGTGCTTGTCACCCATTGCCATATCGATCATTACGGTCAATCCGCCTGGCTGGTTGCCAACACCGACGCAGAACTCTATCTGCCGTACCGGGACGTGTTGAAGATCAGACATCACCAGGAACGGATGCAGTGGATGTACGAGCTGCTCACCGGGCTGGGTTTCGGATCGCAGTATCTTGATGAGCTCCGCCGGATTTTTGATCGGGGCGTCCTGTTTCCGCCGTTTCCCGAGCGGTACCGGGTTGCCGAGACGGAGTTGCCGGCCCGTCTCGGCATCATGGTATTGCCGTGTCCCGGCCATTCGCAGAGTGATCTCGTCTATCACGGCGATGACTGGGCGATCACCGGGGATACCATGCTGCGCGGCATCTTCCAGTCGCCGCTGCTCGATATCGACACCGAGACCGGTGCCCGTTTCAATAATTATCGTGCCTATTGCTCCAGTATCGTGAACCTGGCCGGGCTTCAGGACAAACGGATCTTGCCCGGACACCGAATGTCCATCGACCGTGTCGA
>JAUVWB010000058.1 GCA_030604345.1 Desulfofustis sp.
AGTTCCACCTTGACATCGATGGCGTTTGCTTCGGCGGCTTCCGGACTGCCATGCTTGCGGTTGACCCAGAAGGAGGTGATGCGGTCGATATAACCCGGTTTGCGCAGCTGAATGGTGACAAACTCAGCGGTATCCGGCTCTCCGGGGAACAATACTTTGGCCGGGGTCATGCCGAGATGGCTCTGATCCTTGAGGTTGACGATCTCCGCCCCCTCCGGGATGCTGCCGATTTTCGCGGCGCCGTATTTGTTGGACGAGGCGCAGCCGGACAGCACCAGCATCGCCAGGACCACCACGCCCAGAATGGTCGTGCTCAACAGACGTCGTTCCACCATGGGTTGCTCTCCCTCTTCATGATTCTTGTCAGTTTACCCTTTAAACCTAGCCGGTTTGACCGTTTCCGTCCATCTCTATTTAACGGTGAGGCGCCCAGCCGGGTGGCAGGCGGCACGCGCGGCCGGCCGGAAATTCGGTCTTCCCGGAGCGGCCGGATATTGACGCCTGCCGTCCGATGAAGCATAGTAGCGGCAGTGAGTTTTTTTGCCGTAGCTGCCCTTTTTCATGGACATGTTCATCATGACCGATCGTCGACCGGTGCCCAACCTCTTACGATACGGTGCTTTCTTGCTGCTGTGCGGCAGCCTGCTCCTGTCCGGCTGTACGACCCTGCTCACCGGCACCGTCATCAAGCCGGCAGTGGGAAACCTGCAGCGCCAGCAAGACGTGGAGCTGGTGTGCGAGGGGGCCGCCGCCTACCTGTTGATGATCGACTCACTCATCGAATCGGCCCCGGACAATCGTCAGCTGTTGTTGCTCGGCGCCCAATCCTACAGCGGGTCGATCGCCGCCCTCGAGTCGTGCCAGGCACCGCTCGAACGACGCCAGGCCCTGGGAGAAAAAGCCAAGCTCTACGGCCAGCGCTTACTGGCGACGCTTTCGCCCGATGACCTGTCGCCGCAGGACCCGAAATCTCTCGACGCTGCCCTTCACGTGCTGACAGCCGGTGACGCCCTTCCCCTGTTCTGGGCCGCCTCCGGTTGGCTGGCCTGGATCGGGCAGCAGCAAGGGGCTCCGGCGGCCATGGCCGACCTGCCGATCGTCGAACAGCGGATGGCGAAAACCCTCGAAATCGATGAAACCGTGCAAAACGGCAGCGCCCATCTATTTTTCGGCGTCCTCTACGGAACCAAGCCGGCCATGGCCGGCGGCGACCCGGAGCGGAGCCGGTTCCATTTCGAACGCGCCCTGGAACTGTCCGGCCGGTCCCTGCTGCTGGTCCAGGCCTCTTACGCCCAGACCTACGCCCGGATGGTCTTCGACCGTGAGTTGCATGACCGCCTGCTGCAGGAGGTTCTCGATTTTCCGCTGGAACAACAACCGGAGCACACGCTGCTCAACCAGATCGCCAAGCGCAAGGCTCGCCAGCTCCTGGCCGAAGATTATTTCGCGGGGGGCTGAAGGGAACCCTGAAGATCATCAGGGTTTATCCGGATCCCGGTGACCGTGCCGTGAAAACGGGTATAATGTGCGCCACACGCTTGGTTTTCACTTCGTCGACAGGAGTATAGCATGTCACGGCAGCCCTTTTGGCTTATCGCTTTTTGCCTCGTTCTCTTCCTGCTCGGCTCCCCTCGTGGGACCCCGGCTGCGCCTGAGCATCTCTTCAAAATCGCCAGCCTGGCCCCGGAAGGATCGGTCTGGGTGAACTCGTTCAAGGAATTCGCCGCCGAGGTCACCGAGAAAACCGGCGGCTCCGTCGAGTTTCGCATCTACCCGGGCGGGGTCATGGGCGACGACCGGGCCATGTACCGCAAGATGCGGGTCGGCCAATTGCACGGCGGCGGCTTCACCATGACCGGGATTGCCGATATCGTCCCCGACTTCCGGATCATGGCCATTCCCTTCCTGTTCCGCTCCTACGAGGAGGTGGACCAGGTCAGCCGCGACCTGCAGCCGCTGTTCACCAGCCGTTTTGCCGACAAGGGACTGCACCTGGTGGCGATGACCGAGGTCGGCTTCATCTACACCTTTTCCAACAAACCGCGCGCCACCATCGACGACCTGAAGCTGGCCAAGGCCTGGTCCCCCGCCAACGATCCACTCAGCGCCGGCTTTCTGGAAAGCCTCGGCATCAGCCCCATCTCGCTCACCATCCCCGACGTGCTGTCCTCTCTGCAGACCGGACTGATCGACACCGCCTTCAACTCGCTGTACGGCTCGATCGTTTTGCAATGGTTCACCTCCGCGCCATACGTCACCGATCAGCCATACGGTTACGCCTACGGCGCTTTCATCCTGGACGGCAAGGCCTTCGATCGATTGTCCGAGGCGCAGCGGACAGCCGTCGCCGCGGCAGCAGCGAACCATTTTCCCGATCTGATCAGCAAGACCCGGCAGTCCAACGACGAATCGCGCCAGGTGCTGATGGAGCGGGGCGTAACCTTTGTGCCGACCGCGGCGGAGACGGTGGCAACGCTGGAAAAGCATCGCGATCTGACGGTGGAAAAACTGGTCGGCCAAGCCTTTTCGGAAGAGATCTACCAGGCGGCTGCCTCTTCATTGGACCACCTGCGGGGCACGCCAGTCGGCCATGCCCAGCCCTGAACAGAGAGAGACGGGCCGCTGGCGGGTGGTGCGGATCCTGATCCGAGCCGAGGAAACGCTGCTCACGCTCGTCTTGTCCGCCATCATCGTACTCGCCTGCTATCAGATCCTGCTGCGCTGGCTGACCCAGGGCGGGCTGCTCTGGCTGGATCCCCTGCTTCGTTATCTGGTGCTGTGGGGCGGCCTGCTCGGCGCGGCACTGGCCACGGCCCGGGACCATCACATCTCCATGGACGTGGTCGGCTACCTGTTGAACGATCGGGCGGCTCGCTGGCTGCGGCTGCTGACCAACCTCTTTTCCACGGTGGTTGCCTTCTTTCTCGTCCGGGCCACGTTTTTGTTTATCCGCAGCGAATACGAATTCGGCGGCAGTGGGTTGTTTTTGTTGCCCACCTGGATCTGGAACCTGATCTTCCCCCTTGCCTTCACCGCTATTTTTTTGCACTTCCTGCTCAATGTCCTGCAGGTGGGTGCATCTCTTGTTAAACGAGGTCCGACCGCGTCATGACCAAGGTGTTGGCCATCGTCCTCGCCCTGATCGGGACCCCGCTGTTCATCGTCATCGCCGCCCTGGCCCTGTTGTCGTTTAGTTCCGTGGGTATCGACCCGTCGGTGGTGATCATCGAGATGACCCGGCTCGGCGACACACCCCTGCTCGTGTCGCTGCCGCTTTTCATTTTTGCCGGGACCCTGCTCTCGGAAAGCGGCGCCCCGGGGCGTATCCTCGCCCTGTCACGGCTGCTGCTCGGCTGGCTGCCGGGCGGGCTGGCTGTCGTCTCGCTCATCGTGTGCGCGGTTTTCACCGCCTTTACCGGAGCCTCCGGGGTGACCATCTTTGCCCTGGGTGGCCTGTTGCTGCCGGCGCTGCTGAAAGACGGGTATTCCGAACGGTTCTCGCTCGGCTTGATCACTTCGTCGGGCAGTCTCGGGCTCCTGTTCCCGCCGAGCCTACCGCTCATTCTCTACGGCGTGGTCGCCGAAACCAGGATCGACCAGTTGTTTCTGGCCGGCCTGGTGCCCGGCCTGCTCATGCTGATTTTGCTGTGCGGCTATGCCATCAGGTCAGGCGCGGACATTCGCCGCGACCACCACAGCCAGCGGCTCGACCCGCGGCAGGTCCTACGCCGGAGCATCTGGGAGCTGCCGCTGCCGTTCATCATTCTCGGCGGCATCTATGGCGGTTTTCTGGTGGCGAGCGAAGCGGCGGCGGTTACCGCCCTCTACGTGCTGGTGGTCGAGGTGTTTGTCTACCGGGATATTGCGTTGTCCCGGCTGCCGGCCCTGATGGGCCGGTCCATGATGCTGTTCGGCGGCATTTTGGTGATTCTGGCCGCCTCGATGGCCTCTACCAACTTCCTGGTGGACCAGCAGGTGCCGAGCCGGCTCTTCGCGTTCATCAGCGGCTATATCGACAGCAAGTATACCTTTCTGCTGCTGCTCAACATCTTCCTGCTGATCGTCGGTTCCTTTCTCGATATCTTCTCCGCCCTGATCCTCGTGGTTCCGCTCATTCTACCCATCGCTGCCGGCTACGAGATCAGCCCCATTCATCTCGGCATCATCTTTTTGACCAATCTGCAGATCGGCTACTCGACACCGCCGGTGGGCCTCAACCTGTTTCTCGCCTCCTACCGGTTCCGGCGGCCGGTTTTTCAGCTCTACCGGGCCACCCTGCCATTTCTCGGCCTGCTGCTGATCACCCTGCTGCTGATCACCTATTTCCCCTGGTTCAGCTTGGCCTTCATCGATTGATCGGGTGGTCCGCAGCGGCCTTTGCCAACTCGCGCAGATGGCTGTCCTTGACCTCCACGTAATGCGCCGCCGAGGCCCGGTTGCGTTCCCGCTCGTCGTCGCGCAGCGGCCGGATCACCGCTGCCGGGCTGCCCATGATCAAGGAGCCGGGCGGATAGTGCTTGCCGGGAGGGACCAGGCTGCCGGCGGCGACGATGGAATCCTCACCGATCACCGCATCATCAAGGATGATCGCCCCCATGCCCACCAGCACGTTGTCACCGACGGTGCAGCCGTGCAGGATGGCGTTGTGACCGACGGTCACCCCGTCACCGACGCTCAGGCCGCTTCTCCCGGTGACGTGCAGGGTGCAGTTGTCCTGGATGTTGGTGCGACTGCCGATGACGATGCCATTCACATCGCCGCGCACCACCGAGTTGTAGAATACCGAGCTGTCCCTGCCCACCCGGACCCTGCCGATAACCCGCGATCCGGGGGCGAGAAAGACGCCGTCGCCAAGATCCGGACGGTTGCCCTGATAGTTCATGAACGGTTGTTTCATGATGCGGCCCCTTCAGGTTTGCTCGAGCACTCCCACGTACGGGAGATTTCGGTATTTACCAGCGTAGTCAAGGCCATAGCCACAAGCAAACTCATCGGGAATGGTGCAGCCGCAGAAGTCGATCGCCACCGCCACCTGCCGTCGCGACGGTTTGCTCAAAAAACTGCAGACCTTCAGGGAGCGCGGCCCGCGAAGACGGAGTAGCTCAAGCACCTTGACCAGGGTCCGGCCGGTGTCGACGATATCCTCCACCAGCAGGACATCCTTGCCGGCGATTGATTGGTTGCAGTCCATCACCAGCTGCACCTCACCGCTGCTTGTCGTGCCGGTACCGTAACTGGAGACGATCATGAAGTCGACTGCCAACGGCAACCTGATCTGCCGCACCAGATCGGCCATGAAGACAAATGATCCGCGCAGCAGTCCGACCACCAACAGCTCACCCCCTGCTTCCCGGTAGTGGGCGGTAATCTCCCGGCCCAACCGGGCCACCGTTGCCGCGATCTCCTGCTCGGAAACCAGAATCCGCTCGATACCTCGCTCCATGCCCCCGCTCCTCGAGCCCTCTCAACCTTTTAGCCTGCCGACCGCCGCCGATCCGGCGACACCGAATGGTGATCCACGACGAAGATTACAACATTGTAACCTTTCGGCAAGGTTTTCATCTTCTCCCTACCTACGAGCCTGGAGTCGCCCGGGTATCGATGAGGTGCTGGACGATCGCCACCGCCGCCAGTGTTGCCGTTTCGGCCCGCAGTACCCGGTTGCCGAGACTGGCCGGCTGCCACCCGTGGCGTCGGCCCAAGACCACCTCCTCGGCGGCAAAGCCGCCTTCCGGGCCCATCATCAGGCACACGGCGCCGGGGCCGGACCGCCAATCCACCATGGACAAGCGCCAGGTGCGTTCTTCCTCCCAACAGAGCAGCTTTACGGCAGCGCTGGCAAGCGGGGCGGCCAGACACTGCTCGATGGTCTGTTCAGCTGCCACCTCCATGAACCGCAGCCGCCCGCTCTGCTTGCAGGCCGAACGAACCAGCTCCCGCCAGCGCTGCTGCTTGCGCTCCCAGCGCTCCTCGGCCAACCGTCCTTGGCTGCGGCTGCTGGTGAACGGGAAAAATCCGGCAACACCCAGTTCGGTGCAGCGCAACACCACCTCATCCATCTTTTTTCCCTTCAGATCGCCTTGAAAAACCAGGAGCGGCCACTCCGGCTCCCCTTCCTCTGCCACTTTGACCACCTGGTGCACATCCACCCGGCGCCCGGAAACAGAAAGCGTGCCGCGATAGAGCCCGCCCTCCCCGTCGATCAGCTCCACCGACTCGCCGGAACGCAGCCGAAGGACGCGCAGACAGTGGTGCGTTTCTTCCCGGTCGAGGGTGGCGACCTGACCGACTCGGCTGCCCGGTTCGATAAAAAAACGTCTCATATTTGACTTTCAATCCGCTTTCATCTATTGTTAATCCAGACGGCATAACTCATGGTTCATTCTGGCTTTTCCATGACAAACGGGACGAAACAGAACACGGTGGCGGAAGAACAGCGGCTGCACGAGCGCTTCTCGATGCAGCTCCCGGTTCGCGTGGCGGTCATCGGCTCGTCGGGAACCGGTTCGTTCAGCGAGTTGATCACCGCCAATATCAGCTCCGGCGGCGCCTTCATCATCACCGATACCCCGGTGCCGATCGCCAGCCGGCTGGCCATGGAATTCCTCATCTCGTTCGTCGACCTGAAAAAGCTGCGCTTCATCCTCTCCTTCGACAGCCTGCGCCGGTGCGCCGGTAGACCGGCTTGGGTAAAGGCAACCGGGGTGGTGATCCGCCACCAGGAAACCGGGATGGCGGTCATCTTCGATGACGATTACCAATTGTCGCCCATGAAGATCTCGGATTAACCATCCCTGTCGTCACTCTGCTTCTTCAAGCGCAGTGCACACCACTCGCCTTCCTGCGCCTGCTCTTCCAGGCACATTGACAACGAGGCAAAACGTCGCACCAGCGACATCACCTGCTCCCCACAGATCAGGCCGGAGATGATGAGCTCTCCGCCGGGCGCGGTGAGTCGGGTCAGTTCGTCGGCCAGCTCCGCCAACGTGTCGTGGACGATATTGGCTACCACCACCTGAAAGGGTCCGCCGAGCTCCGACAGCGGGGTCGAGGTCACGACCACGCGATCGGCCAGATTGTTGTTCCGCACATTGGTCGTGGCGACGCCAACCGCCACCTCGTCATTGTCCACGCCGATCACCGAACCGGCACCGAACAGCGCCGCAGCCATGGCCAGTATCCCCGTCCCCGTCCCCACGTCCAGAACCGGGCAGTCCGCCGTTGTGCGCACGGCCGCTTCCAGCAGCTGCAGGCACAACCGGGTGGTCGCGTGGTGGCCGGTGCCGAAGGCCATGCCCGGGTCCATAACGATCACCTGCTCATCGCCTCGGCGCTGGTACGACTCCCAGCTGGGGACGATCACCAGGCCGGGAATAATGGAAAAAGGCTTGAAATAGGCCTGCCAGCTGGTCGCCCAATCCTGGTCGGCCACCGGTTCGCTTTCCACCTGCGGTACCGGGACGCCAAACAGGCCCGCCAACTCGGCGGCGTAGCGAGTAATCGGTTCAAGCGCCCGGGCACGAGACCGTTCATCGCCGGCATCCTGTTGGATAAAGCCGTGCATGGCCGTAACCGAGCCAGTATCGTCCACCACCATTTCAACGGCCGCCCCCATCACCCCGATCAGGAAATCACTGAGGGGTTCCAGCAACCGTGCATCGCCCGCTATGGTAATCTTGACACTCTCCATCTGCTCCTCCGGTAACCGGTTCCAGTCCGACATCCTGCCTGAACATACCCGAACCCACCGCAAAAACGCGAGGATCATGTTCACCAGATGGTGACTGGCCGAACCCGTGTATCATACCTATCTTTTTTCCCAGACCATCGCTGTTTTTTATTGACAGTCAAACGCATTCCCAACAGTATTGCCTTACAGGAGACCATGCCGGAACATCATTCCCACCACCTGGTATACGGTACACTGCATGATTATCTGACCGGCGAAGAACTGGTGGATACCGACGACGAACGTATCCGGCAGCGACTCAGCCGCATGATGGTCGAGACGCTCGGCTATTGCAGGGAAGAACTCGAACCGCGTCTGAGCATCGAGACCCTGTTCACCCGACATTTCGTCAGATCGGTAATCGACCTGACGGTCAGTCTCGACGGCAAACAGTTCATGATAATCCGCTATGGGCCGGGTTCGCTGGTCAGC
>JAUVWB010000190.1 GCA_030604345.1 Desulfofustis sp.
CACCTTCTTCACGCAACCGTCGCACCCTGCTGCGCACCTTTCCTTCGGCGAGCTGAAGTTGTTCGGCTATCGTTTTAAAAGAGACTCGCCCGTCCTTGAGCTCATTGATAATGGCAATGTCGGTGGCATCCATTCAAAAACCATTGGAAAACATTTTTTGTTGTCGTTTACAACGATATTATATTATAAAAATAACGAAAACAACAAAATAATAGAATTTTTTTGACGTTTCCATCACACTGCCTTCCCCCATTGTTGATACGCAGGCACCGACCCACGGTGGTCAAAGCAACCACTTTCTTCTGGCAGGTGCCACGCAGACCGTCTATGATTATCGGTAAAGAGGGCCTGCTTTTTACGCAACCCATAGCAAAACAAGGGAGCGAGCTTTTCTGATGTATACCGTTGCCGGTATCGGGGAACTTTTGTGGGATGTCTTACCGAACGAGGAAAAGCTCGGCGGCGCCCCGATCAATTTCACCTATCACGCCACAGCACTGGGCGGCACAGGAATCCCCATCTCCTGTGTCGGTAACGATCAGCGGGGGCGAAAGGCGCTCGATTTCCTTGCCGGAAAACATCTCGAAACGGATTATATCACGACCGTCGACGCATTTCCAACCGGCACCGTCACTATCACCATCGATCCGTCAGGGGTGGCCACCTATCAATTCCCCGACGACGTCGCCTGGGACCACCTGGAGGTCAAGGCACTCCATCGTTTGCTTCCGTCGCGTTTGCACGCTGTTTGTTTCGGAACGCTGGCCCAGAGAAACGAGCCGACGAGGAGCACTATCCAGACCCTGCTGCGACAATTGCCACCAGGGACCAAAAAAATCTTTGATATCAATCTCCGGCAGCAGTTCTACAACCGCGACATCATCAAGACCTCGCTGGCCTTGTGCACTATAGTCAAGCTCAACGAAGACGAATTATCGGTACTCTCCTCGCTTTTCGGGTTATCCGGCACCGTGCAGGAACAGCTGCGACAATTACGCGGCAGCTTCGATCTGGAGCTGGCCATCCTGACCAGAGGCGATCGTGGTTCCCTTTTGCTGACTTCTTGCGAATGTGTCGAGCATCCCGGCATCCCCAGCGCAATTGTCGACACTATCGGTGCCGGCGACTCGTTCACCGCAGCGGTAACTATCGGCTTACTAAACGGTGTGCCGTTGCCAGAGATCAGTGACAAGGCTAACCGGTTGGCGGCTTATGTCTGCGCTCACGCCGGCGCCATGCCGGAGATACCGACCCACTTCCGCTATTGCTGACCCCTTATTACGAGCCCGGCCATGGACGGTAAATCAAACGACCCCGAACTACTGCAGGTGGTGAAAGATTTTCTTGAATTGGGCCATGCGGACACCATTGCCGTCATGATTCATCGCGGTGCCTGTCCGCTTGAATGGACCGGGCATATTCTTGATGACGAACGGTTTAGCGTCCGCCTCGGGGTATCGGTGCTGTTCGAAGAATTACGTGCCAGGATACCGGAACAGCTGAACCGGGCTATCCCCTCCCTGCTGCCGCTCCTGACCTCACCACAGCCACATCTCCGCGGCGATGCCATCGGTGTCTTGGCGATCATCGGCACCCCGGAAGCCCTGGACCATATCCGGCCGATGGCGGCCGACCCTCATCCACAGGTCCGGGAAATCGTCGCCGACATCCTCCACCAGGCGACCATCGGCAGGGTGGCACCGACTCCTTGATGCCAACGTTCACCTGGTAGAAGACAGGTCGAAAAGACAACCAGGCGCCCCGAGCGTCTCAGCTGAGAATCGCAGGTCCTGTAACTTGCGCAATTCCTGCCCGCCCAGCAGGATTACCTGCGGGGCAGAAGCCAGCGGGATCTCGGCCAACACCCGCAGCAGCGCCTCCAGGGTCGCAGGAAACATGGACTCGGCATTGTCGATCAGCACCAGCCCCCGACCATTCTCACTGAGCTCATGACATACCGCCTTCCCCAGCATGACGGCATCAACATCATCGGTCACCGTCACCCCTTGGTGCATGGCGATTCGGCCGAATAGATCCTGAACAGTTCCACGCGGATCGAGTAGGGTTGCGACTCGATAATGGGAGGAAAACCACTCTTTGGCCAGACCCAAAAAGCGCGCTCTACGCTCCTTGTGATCATCGATGACGACGAGGAGGCGGCTCCCTCCTTGCAAAGCGACCAGCAGATCTTCCAACTCCTTGGCAGAGCCCGGGGTCGGTGCCCCGAACTCACTCACCCGTTCACCTTCGTCCGTTGCGGGCGCCAAGGCGCCGCCCTGACTCGCCTGCTCAGCGGCAGCCCTCCCGAGCAACCATGCCTCCCTACCGTGCACGACACTATCGATCCTGGCCCCGGCGGCTACCGCCAACTCCCCCACGACGATCGTTCCCTGCAGGCGGCCCGATGCTTGCAGGTGCAGGTGCTCAACCTGGATGCTCCCCTCAAAGGTACCGAAACAAGTAAGTTGCTGCAGTTCTGCCTCACCGCAAACCCGGCCAGTGGAACCGATGACCAGGCGCTGCCCATGGATTCGCCCCTGTACCACCCCGTCGATCCTGACGAGACCGCGGCACGTAATGTCGCCGACGACGGTCATCGTCGCCGGGATAATGGAATCGACTGCTGTTCGATCTCGTTCCACGGTACGCTCCCGGTTTGCATGTTATCGACCGCATTCGAGCGACCGATCCTCGATCAAAAGTCTTTACGCATCAACCGTTCCACCTGCTGCCAGACCTTCGCAAACGGCAGGTTCTGTAGATCGTCTGCCTCCAGCCAGGAAAAACTTGTGTGCTGGATCCCGGTGCTCAGGGCAGACGCATGCCCCCCAACCAATGCCAAGCCCGGCTTCCGCAGGTGGGCGGCCATATGCGTCGGTCCGGTATCGTTACCGACCACGAACCGAGCCTGGGCCGCCAGACCGGCAAGAGTGAACAAGTCGTAATAGCCATCGTCAGGAACCAGCATATCACCGGGTATCGCCCGACAAACGGCACGATCGGCAGGGCCCGGAACTGTCACCACCCGGTAGCCGCGATCCATCAGACGGTTGGCCAACTCGGCAAAATGCGGCCACCGCTTCTCATGATGCTCGGCGGAAGCACCAGGGATGAGCAGCACAAAGCCTGGTTGAAGCCCCGCTTGACGCATAAGACTGGTGACATCGTCAGCCACCCAGCTGACGTTCCCCGCAAGCGTATGGCGTACGGCAACTCCCGCCTGCCGAAGATGGTGGGCAAAATGATCGGCGGCGGCAGCCCCTTCCGGTCTCTTCAGATAGCACGAACAACCCGGAACGTCGCCCACCCACGGCCCTTTCGGGAACAACCAACGCTTATAGAACCGGGTGCGGCCCACCTGCTGCAGGTCGTAGACCAGATCGATGCGCAGCGTATGCAGCCGTCGGCGCAGCAGATAAAGTGCCGCCAGGTTGAAACGGGGGGCGCGTGGATCGACAAAAACCCGGTCCACCCATGGACAGCGTTGCATATACCTCAGATAGGGCGGGGTAGTCATCACCGTGATGTTTGCGTGGCGATGATGCTCCCGAATATCCCTGAGGGCGCCGTCAGCCTGGACAAGATCACCCAGGGCGCTGAGTTTGATGACGAAAACAGCGTCCATCAATAGGATTCGTATGATTTTTCTTCGACAATGTCCGAATCCAGCAGCCGATTGATCCGGTACTTCACGGCAGCTCGACGATCGTTGTTTTGATAAACCGATCGAGCCAATTGGACAAATCGCGCGCCGAACTCCTGCTGTCGTTCGCACAGCCGAATCGCATCTTCGATATCCCAGAGTTGCTCGTTGATCTGCCGCAACTGCCTCACCAGCTCCTCTAGCTCCTGAGCCGGCACGCCGCGGTCCCGCCAGACAGCATCGAGAGCGATCAGTTCCTTTCGCACATTACGACGCTTTTCAGGGTCTTCAATCCGCTCCATCTTGATCTGCAATATGGTCAGCTTATCCAGCAGATCTCCCCAGGAAACCGGGATTTTCACAGCCATGGGGCATACTCCTTACCCATCTTTTCGGGCGAAACACAAAAAAAGAATTATCATCTTGTCCAAGGGCAGGTGTAGCTTATCGATGAAGCTTTGGCAAGCCCGCCCTGTACCAAGATAAACCGCCTGGTAGCGTCCTTCGATCGCCTGCGGGGGTGATAACGGCAGACCGCACCTGCCAGGAAGGCCGCCAGCCGGTTTAACGGCGCTACCTTGTCGGGTGTCGTTTCGATACCCGTACTGCAACCGGTTATTGCCATCGGGAACCTTGAAAAGGTGCCATTTCGCCCCATTTCATCGCTACGTAGTCACCTTTTATCCTGGCACGATCATCAAATGTTCTTGCGAACCTCGATTTTGAACGAAATGTCTCATTTTTCAAACTCCCCCGTAATAGTACCTGGCCATCC
>JAUVWB010000040.1 GCA_030604345.1 Desulfofustis sp.
GAAAAATAACGGAAGGAACGGACACCCTTTGGGATAGTGAGCGTGCGTGGTGCACCGGTGTCACCGCTGACTTTCGGCTGGTTTCGCGGTTTGCGTTCTGTTGATCGCGGAGGCCAGGCAGGCTGCTCCGAAACCGTTATCGATGTTGACCACGCCCAGACCGGGCACGCAGCTGTTAAGCATGCCGAGTAAGGCGGCGAAGCCGCCGGTTCCGGTACCGTAACCGACGGACGTCGGGACGCCGATGACCGGACAACTGACCAGACCGCCGACCACGCTGGGTAGGGCCCCCTCCATCCCGGCGACGACGATGATCACCGCTGCCTCGCTGAGCAGCTGTTGCCGGGCGAGCAGTCGGTGCAGGCCGGCCACCCCTGCGTCGTAAAGGGTTTGCACCGGATTGCCGAGATACTCTGCGGTGATCCTGGCTTCTTCCGCCACACCAAGATCAGAAGTGCCGGCGCAGATCACCAGGATCAAGCCTTGGGCCCCTTCGCTCTGGAGTCCGCAGTCCGGGCCGGTGAGTATTCGGGCCTGGTGGTGATAGTGGAGCTGAGGGAGAGCGGTCGTGACCAGTTGAGCTTTCTCTTCGTGCACCCGGGTTACCAACAGCGGCCCGCCTCGCTCGAGCATGGCTCGGGCGATGGTGATTATCTGGCCGGCGGTTTTGGCCTCGCCGTAGATGACCTCAGGGACGCCGGTGCGCAAGAGCCGCTGATGATCGATACAGGCGTGTTCCAGCGTTTCGGCCGGGAAATGGCTGAGCCGCTGGATGGTGTCTTCAATCGACAGAGAGCCGTCGAGCAGTTGGTGGAGCAGCCTTGTGAGGGTGTTTTGATCCATGTGGCCCGGCAGTGACGTGAGAGATTTACGCTACGGGAAGACAAAGAGTTACAGTAGCATGATCGGCAGGAACCTGCAAAGGTATCGATGCCGTCGCTGTTCACCGTTATTTCTTCTGCCAGGAAACACTACATTTTGCGCATCTCCCGCAAGTCTGTTAGAATCATTGCTCGGTGCCGACTCTGCTGTTAGAGCGGTGCCCCTTTTGATTTGCCGTCTACCGGCAAGCTAACGTTGCAACAGGAGAAGAGCATGAGTCAACCGCATCTTCCCGCCTATCTGAAAGCGTTGATGAAACCGGGGCAACTGGGATGTCCGGCGTCGGAGCTGCAGGTGATTCAGACGCATATTTCCTACGTTCTGGTGGCCGGGCAACATGTCTATAAGTTTAAGAAGCCGGTGAATTTCGGCTTTCTGGACTTCACCACGCTGGAGCAAAGAGGCTATTTCTGCAGGCGCGAGGTGGAACTCAATCGCCGTCTTTGCCCCGACATCTATCTCGGGGTCTTCACGGTCAATCGGGACGGGGATGATTACCGCCTCAACGGAACCGGAGCGGTGATCGAGTACGGGGTGAAAATGGCGCGCCTGCCCGAAGAGTTGATGATGGGGCGAGTGATTGCTGCCGGGAAACTGGAATACCAGCATCTGGATGCGATTATTGCTCGCCTCGTCCCGTTTTATGCCCAGGCGGCTGGGGATGAGAAGGTCAAGGCCTTCGGCAGAGCGGAGGCGGTCGGCGTCAATGTGACGGAAAACTTCCAACAGACCGAATCGTTTGTTGACGGACCGGCCTTGAGCCGGGCTCAGTTTGACCGGATCGCTGCTTTCTCCCGGACGGTTCTTGCCGATTCGGCGCGCTTTGACCAACGCATCGCCGCAGGCCGGATCAGGGATTGCCACGGAGATCTCTACTCGGCCAATATCTGCCTCGATGATCAGATTCATATTTTTGACTGCATCGAGTTCAACGAGCGGTTCCGCTACGCTGATGTGGCGTCCGATGTCGCCTTTCTGGCCATGGACCTCGATTATCACGGTTTGGCACCGATGGCGACTTATTTTCTGGAAGGCTTTGCCCGTGCTGCCGATGATCCCGATTTGCTTCGGCATGTGCGGTTCTACCAGTGTTACCGCGCCTACGTGAGAGGCAAGATAGGCCTCTTTACCGCCGCCGATCCTGCCGTTGAAAAAACGGTGGCCGAAGCCTGCACCGAGCAGGCTAAGCGCTATTTTGAGTTGGCCGACCGTTATGCCCAAACCGGAATCTGAGGCGCCCCGGCTGGTGGTTTTTTTCGGCCTGGTGGCTTCCGGTAAGAGTCATCTGGCCAAACGGTGGGCCCGGGCGCGTCACTGTCCCTATTACAACACCGATATCGTGCGTAAACAGTTGTTCGGCCTCGATCCGCAAAGTCGGCAGCATGCGGGCATGAGCCAAGGCATTTACACGGCCGAGCATTCCCGGCAGACCTATCGGGAGATCGTGCGCCGGGTACGGAATGATCTGGACGAGCGGTCACGAGAGGTGGTGGTTTTGGATGGCTCCTATCGTGAGGAGGCTGAGCGGGCACGACTGGTGACCGAGTTCGGCGGCCGGGCGGGGATCTTTTTTATCTATTGCTCTTGTTCTGAGGCCGAAACCAGAAAGCGGCTGGCGAGACGGGCCCTCGACCGGCATGCGGTATCGGATGGACGGTGGGAGGTTTACCTGTATCAGAAGAGCGGTTTTGCGGTACCGCATGAGATCGAGGGGGCCCGGTTGCTCGCACTCGATACGGAAAACGATACCGACGTATTGCTCAGAGCCGTCGATGCCTTCGTCGACACCCCGGTCTCGGGCGAAGATCGGTCGATCCGAACACCCGATGGTTTTCGTAAAAATGAGTAAACACAAGGAAAAAAGTGTACACGCGCATCTATTTTTTTCGCTTTCCCAAAGATACCAGTGATAAGCCGATCATCTATCACCTGATCAAGAGGCACGAGGTGGAGGTGAATATTCTTCGGGCGGACATCCTGCCCCAGCGCGAAGGGGTTATGATTCTTGAGCTTCGCGGGGCAAAAAACAATGTCAAAGAGGCGCTGCACTATCTGGAGGGCCTTGGGGTGAGTATCGAACGGTTGGCCACCCGGGTACGGCGCGATGATGAGCGTTGTTTTCAGTGTGGCGCCTGTACCGGTGTCTGCCCGGTCGATGCGTTGTCCATCCGACGGCTGGATATGGCGGTTATTTTCGATCCCGACAAATGTACCGGTTGCGGTCAGTGCGTCCTCGTTTGCCCGGTGCGGGCCATGGAAATGTCGTTGGGACGAGAATGGTTTGACCTGGAGGGCTCGCGCGCCTCAAGCGTCGTCAGTCGCTGAGAAAGTTCATCCAGTCGGGAAGGGACAACCCTTGGAACCAACGGGCGAAACCAGTGGCAGGAGGCTTGCCGGCTTGGATGAGTTCCAGCAATTCCTGGGCGCGTGGTGCGATTCGGGAGTCCGGATACATGGTCAGGATGTAGTTGAGCCGGGCTTCCGCTTGTGAGTATTCTTTCGTCCTCAGAAAAAATTGCACAACGTTGAATTCATAGTTTACCAGAAACTCGTTGGCCGCTGCGATGCGGGCCCGCGCTTCTTCGGTGTACGGCGAACTCGGATAGGCTCGCAGTAATTCACGAAAGGCCTGGATGGCATCGGTAGCCCCGGTGATATCCCGATCGATGGTATCGATGCGTTGATAATGGCACATGGCCTTCTGGTACATGACGTAGGGGATTGCCTCGTTGGTTGGGTGCCGCTCTTCAAATTCCCGATAGAGAACGAGTGCTTCCACGTAACGCCCCATGAAGTAGTTGGCATCCGCCGCCTTCAACTCGGCCAGCGACGCCTCGGGACTGAAAGGATAGCGATCCAGTATTTCGTTGAAATAGTCCAGGGCCAGGTAGTATTTGCCGACGTTGAACTCATCCATCCCCTTCATGATGAGTTGCTCGGCGGGCAGATGGACTTGCGCTTGTTCTTCAAAATTGAACAACCCCTTGATACCGGAACAACCAGTCAGACTGAAAATCGACCAGGCCGCGATGAGCAGGTAATAGCGGGAGGACCAGCAGGCTGAGGCACGGCGAGAGACGATGGTCGTTCGTGGTGTCGTTTGGTTCATGGCGTATCAGGTTGGTCTTGTTTTAAGGTAGTGCTCGGCAGCGATGACGGCAGTTGCTCCTTCGCCGCAGGCGTTGACCACTTGGCGCATCAACTTGCTTCGTATATCCCCGGCGGCAAAGACGCCGGGAATGACCGTGCGGGTTTCGCTGTCGGTGCGGATGAAGCCCCACGGATCGGGATCGAGACGATCGATCGGCAGCATGTCGTTGTTTGGGGTTATGCCGATGAGAATGAAAACCCCTTGCACCGAGATGGTCGAAATATTCCCTGTCGAGTCCTCCAAGCGCAGCCCTTGCACTTCTTTTTCACCCTCGATGGCGATGACCCGGGTATTCCAGATATAATCGATCTTCTTGTTGGCGAACGCCGTTTCCTGAATAATCTGCGTTGCCCGCAAGGTATCACGCCGATGGATGATGGTAACCTGGCGGGCAAAACGGGTCAGATAGTCCGCCTCTTCCACCGCGGTGTCGCCGCCGCCCACGACGGCCACGTGCATATCCTTGTAGAAGGGGGCATCGCAGGTGCCGCAGTACGATACCCCTCTACCGCTCAACTCCTGTTCGCCAGGGACTCCGAGTTTATTCGGCCGGGCTCCGGTACAGATGATCAGGGCGGCACAACTCAACGAACTGCCATCGGCAAAGGACACCGTTTTCAAACCGTTTACAGGCAGATCAACCGAGGCGACCTCCTTGCTCACGATGTTGACCCCGAACCGCCTGGCATGGGCGGCCATTTTGTCGGATAGTTCGAAACCAGTCAGGCCATCAGGAAAACCGGGGTAATTGTCCACCCAGTCGGTGTTGAGGACCTGGCCGCCCGGGACGCCTTTTTCGATCAGCACGTGATGGATTCGCGCCCGCGCGGCGTAGAGCCCAGCCGTCAACCCGGCCGGGCCGCCCCCAAGGATGACCAGATCGAAAGGGCGCTCACTCATCGTCTGTCAAGTGTTGACCCGTCCTGGCTCTGTCGGTCAGGCGCATATCCCGAAGCAGCTGCACGAAATCTGGAGCTTACATCGCTTTATTGATCAAATCGACGAGCTGCGATTTGCCGACGGCGCCGGTAATCTGATCGACCACTTCGCCCCCCTTGAAGACGATCAGGGTCGGTATGGCGCGGATGCCGAATTTGCCCGGGGTGACCGGATTGTCATCGACGTTCATTTTGGCGATGGTGACTTTGCCCTGAAATTCTTCAGCGAGTTCCTCGACTACCGGACCAATTGCTTTGCAGGGTCCGCACCAGGGCGCCCAGAAATCAACCAGAGTCGGTTGGTCCGAGTTGATGGCGGAATCGAAATCGGAATCGCTCAATTGCAGGACTTTATCGCTGGCCATGATTCTCTCCTCACGTATGTTTTTCCTTCCTGATCAGCCAGTTAAGGGCTAAAAATAACGTGTACATAGATCCTTTCACTTTACCTGTTGCCCTGGTCCGTGACAAGGAAAATGTTGTTTGTCCCGGGGCCGTCGCATACCACACCAACGTTGTGTATGAAGGCTGAAAGATCAAGAGGTGATCAGGTTTGACGGTGTGTTACGGCCATGCTATAGTGCCGCTCCGGGGCGATTTTCAACCCTATCGGCAGGACAGACTCCCCGGAAGACCCGTTGCAGACGATAGCTCAAGAAGGTAGCTCAAGAAAGGAGAGGCTCATGAAGATAGCAGAATCGGAGAAGATGTTCGAGCAAGCAGCCAAGGTGATTCCGGGTGGCGTGAACAGTCCGGTCCGCGCCTGTCGATCGGTCGGCTGCACACCGCTCTTCATAGAGCGTGCCGAGGGCGCCATGCTCTACGATGTGGATGGCAATAGCTATGTGGATTTTGTCTGTTCCTGGGGGCCGATGATCCTCGGCCATTCCCATCCCCAGGTGGTCGCTGCCATTCGTGCTGCCGCCGGAGCCGGCACCAGTTTCGGGGCGCCCACCCCGGCCGAAATCACGCTGGCGGAGATGGTGGTGGAGGCGGTGCCTTCGGTAGAAAAAGTGCGTTTTGTCAACTCGGGAACCGAGGCAACGATGAGTGCCATTCGGCTGGCCAGAGGGGTGACCGGCCGGAAAAAGGTGGTCAAGTTTGACGGCTGTTATCACGGGCACGCCGACTCGTTTCTGATCAAGGCCGGCTCCGGTCTGCTGACTCTCGGTATCCCCGGGTCGCCCGGTGTGCCTGAAGATATAGTCAAGAATACCATCTCGCTTCCGTACAACGACGTGAATGCCGTCAAGCAGGCGCTGGACGACGAGGGTCATGACATCGCCTGTGTGATTATCGAGCCGGTTGCCGGCAATATGGGGTGTGTGCTGCCGGCTCCGGGATTTCTGGCACAGCTGCGGCACCTGACTGCCGAGCGTGGGGTGTTGTTGATATTTGATGAAGTGATCACCGGATTCCGCCTGGCCTACGGCGGGGCGCAGGAATTGTTCGGCATCAGCCCCGATTTGACGTGCCTCGGCAAGATCATCGGCGGAGGGCTGCCGGTCGGTGCGTATGGCGGTAAAGCGGAAATCATGGATTCGATTGCCCCCGACGGTCCCGTCTACCAGGCCGGGACCTTGTCCGGCAACCCCTTGGCCATGGCAGCCGGCATAGCGACGCTGCGCCAGCTGCAGCAGCCTGGTTTCTACCAGGAGCTCAACGATCGAGCGACGAGGAGCGCCGAGCGGCTTCGCGAGGTTGCAAAACGGTGTGGTCTGCCGGTTCAGATCAACGGTATCGGATCGATGATGACGCTGTTTTTCTGCTCCGATCCCGTCACCGATTTCACTTCGGCAATGCGTGCCGATACCGGGCTCTACGCAAAACACTACAGAAATATGCTGAGCCAGGGGGTTTATCTTGCGCCGTCTCAGTTCGAGGTGGCTTTCGTCTCTGCTGCGCATACATTGCATGATTTGGAAAAGCTGGAAAAAATGACTGAATGGTCATTCAATAATCTTGCGGATAAGTAAAAAAATCCGTTGACTTTGGCAGAGATGCGTGCTACCAAACCGAGTTACATTGGAAGCGAAATCAGCAGTGATGAAAGGTGGTGGGCGAGATGTCCAGTGTCAAAAAAGAGCTGATGTTTTTGCTCGGCCACTACGGGCATATTGGCATTACCTTTGTGGCCTCCATCTTTATCGGGATGGGCGCTGGGATCCTGCTTGATCAGAAAGTGTTTAACGGTCGTACCGCTCCCTGGTTCACCTTTATCGGGCTGGCATTCGGGATAGCCGCCGGTTTCAAGAGTTTGTTTGATGTTCTTCGGCGCAGCAGCAGGAACCTGGAGACAAAAACAGACGAGGAACCATAACGGTGGAAGAAGTGTTGTCCCTGAAAAAGATGCTGGCCATGAGCTGGGTCTACCTGGGTGCGCTCGTGGTTGGGGCGTGGGTGTTGCATTCATCGGCTCTGGCTTGGGCGGTCTTGGCCGGTGGAGCACTGTCGGTGGTCAGTTTTTGGGTCACGTATCGCGATGTGGCCGGGTTCATCGAAGGACTCTCCGGACAAGTGGATGGGACGACCGGAAAAAATAGTTTTAAGGCGAAAAAGAAAGGCTTATTTTTCAAGTTTTGGCTCCGGATCGCGCTGATCGGCATCGTTCTGCTGCTGCTGATCAAAATGGTCGAAATTAACGTCTTCGGTCTGATACTGGGGCTGACAACAGTGGTATTCACCATAACCGTGAGCGGGCTCGGCATGGTATGGCGGTACTACTACAGCAGGAGGTAAAAAGGGGCTTATGGAACATCCGATATTGTTCATCTCGATCATTCTGGAAAAGCTGGGCCTGCCGGTGCCCCATGGTCCGGTCGGCCACGGCATCCTGGAGCAACTCTGTGCGCCGTACATGACCTATACCTGGCTGGTTATGGCCTTTCTGTTCATTGTTGCCAAACTCACCTTGAGCAACATCGAGATGGTTCCGGGGAAGGGCCAGAATTTTTGGGAAATAGTCATCGGCGGCATGGATGACTTCTTTGCCGACAATATGGGGAGGCGTCTTACCGATCAATTTTTCCCCATGCTGGCGACTTTCGGTCTGTACATCGCGGTGGCCAACCTGATCGGTCTGATTCCCGGCTTCATGTCACCGACGGCCAGTATCAATACGACACTGGCGCTGACCATTATCGTTTGGGTATCACATCACTTCATCGGTTTTCGCGAACATGGCCTCGGGTATTACAAACATTTCATGGGGCCCATGTGGTGGCTGGTACCGTTGATGCTGCCGATCGAACTGATCAGTAACCTTGCTCGTTTGCTGTCGCTGTCCATTCGTCTGTTCGGTAATATCATGGCCAAGGAAACGCTGCTCGGCATTCTGTTCATGCTCGCCGGTGCTTTTTTTGCCCCACTGCCGATCATGGTGCTCGGCGTCCTGGTTTCGCTCGTTCAGGCAATGGTTTTCGTGCTGCTGGCGGTCGTGTATTTCTCCCAGGCACAAGAACACGCGCATTGATCAGCGGATAGCGCCGCTGTCAGATAAAACTGTAGGAAGAAGGCCAACTATTCAATTTGAACAAGGAGAAAGGAAATGGAAGGTAATCTGCAACTCGCGCTGATTTGTATTGGCGCCGCGCTCTCCATCGGTCTCGCCGGTCTGGGCGCAGGTATCGGTATCGGTCTGGTCGGCCAGGGCGCCACCATGGGACTCGCACGGAATCCGGAAGTACAGCCGAAATTGATGGTATTCATGATTCTCGGTATGGCTCTTGCCGAGTCCATCGCCATCTACGGTCTGGTCATCTCTTTGATTCTGATGTATGCGAACCCGTTGATGTAAAGAATCGAGAAGCACAGCCCGACTTCGGGGTACTGAAGGCCGCAGAGTCTTTCTGCGGCCTTCTTGCGTTTTCGTGGGATCATGACCAATAAACATCAGTCTTTCGGAGGGAACAAGCCCGCAGCGGACGATGCCGATGTCATCATCGTGCCCCGGTGCTCGCGACAGGTGAAACCACTGCCGGAGTTGGCCTTGCTGGTGGTGAATCACGCTGAGGCGGATCTGGCTGTCTCTCTCGCTCTGGCGGATGGCGCCTGCCGCAAACCGTTCTTTCATTGGCAGCTGGTGGTGGATCGACAGCATCGTTATTGTCTGGCCGGACCAGCCCTGGGTGCACCTGCCGCTGGTCTTTTAATGGAGCAATTACTGGTGCATGGGGTCAAGCGCTTCCTACTGGTCAGCTGCTGTGGCAGTCTGGATCCCGCCAGTGAGATCGGCGATCTGGTGGTGCCCGTTGCGACGGTGACCGGCCCGAACCTGTCTCGTTGGTACACCGATAGGGACGTACTGGCCACCGACACTTCAGTGCAACAGGGCCTGGGCGCGTTCATTTCTTGTCAGGGACTAGCAACGGTGACCGGCATTATCTGGTCGACCGACGCTCCCTATAGAGAGCACCGTTCCGAACTGTTGGCTCTGCGCCACCACTATGGGGTGGGATATGTCGACCTGGAGTTTTCGAGTCTCTGCGCCATCGCTACGTATCGCGGCGCCAGCTTGGCA
>JAUVWB010000147.1 GCA_030604345.1 Desulfofustis sp.
CACCCTGTTCCCCATGACCGACCAGAATCAAACCCCGACCCCCACAAGACGCGAGAGGGCCTCTCGTCGAACTGCCTTTCTTATATTCCTGCTCCTTGTCGCCGTCGGCACCGGTGCGATTTTATACTACCTCTTTCTCGACCGGCAACCGATCGCTGAGCAGACCATCGGCCGTGAAGAATCGTCGCCATCAGAACCGCTCACAACGCCGCTCCCCCAAGAGTCGGCAGAGTCAACAAAACCGGATGAAGGGCGTGGTGCGGACCGGCAGGACACGGTAACCGCGACCGGTGCCGGGGGTGAGCAGGCCCAAACGGGAGATGCACAACCTGACGATCAGATCGGATCTCCTGCGTTGCCGACGGTCGTGCCGACCCAACGGACGCCGGTGGCAACCGAGCCGGCGGACGGTGCCGCAGCTAAGCCGCAGCAGGTCTGTCAGCGCCTGTCCGCCACGGTGGAGCAATTCTATGCAACGCTTGATACGAGACCATACATCAAGGACTTTCAACTGGATGAGACAAGCAGCGTCTATTTTTCCCGGCTGATTCAAAAGTTGGTGGACAATCCACCGGTGGTCACCGGGGAAACCGACGACCTGTTCACCATTTTGCAGAATACCGCCCATTTCTTCCGCGTATTGGGTAAAGACAACATCTTTATTCTCAAAGGAATTCTCGATCGCGAAAAGGATACGTTTGAACGGGTGTTGGCCGATTTTTACGAATTGACCGATTATCCCGGTTGCCTCAAGGATCGTTTCGATCTGGTGATAGGGACGGAAGCGTTGTATCAGTATGCCGGTTTTTTTCTCAACACCATGGGCGGACGGCTCTATCTCTTCCGGCGTGATTCCATGTCCCGCATGGTGGTCAGCTTCTACGCCGTACTGACCATCGATGAAGCCAACCGTGCCGGCAGAAACACCTACGGCATAGATCTGGCCCCGGTGATCGTGAACCTGATAGACGAAATAGAATCGAGCAGCATCTCGTTGAAGATGCGAGATCACTATCTGGACACCTTGTATGATTTGCAGGTCACATACCAGTAGGCAGCCATGGAAGTGAGCCCCTTCCTCGTAGCGATAGCCATAAGAGGCTGCCGATGACCAGGGTTTCTCCTGCCCTGACGATTCCCCCGCCGAACCGAGGTGGCCGCCAATACCCCCAGCTGTCCGCCGACCCGGCCAAGACCCGCCTGAATGCGACAGGTGCCGCCTCTTCGCTCTCGGATCGCGTTTCACTGTCGCGCACGACACCAGAGCCAGACGCTTCTGCCGGGTCCAGCGACTCAGCGTCGAAATCGGCGGGCCGACCAACCACCGACGTTGAGACCCAGAGCCAGTATCAGCAACTCTTACAACTGCAAAGCAGAGATCAGGAGGTCCGGGCCCACGAGCAGGCCCACCTGGCAGTGGCCGGTCCCTATGCCCGTGGTGGCGCCGCCTATGTCTATCAGCGCGGGCCCGATGGGAGACTTTATGCGGTCGGAGGCGAGGTGGCCATTGACGTCGGCAAGGAACGAACGCCCGAGGCAACGATCCGGAAAATGCAAACGGTTCGCCGAGCCGCCCTGGCCCCGCTCAACCCTTCTGCAGCAGACCGTCAGATTGCCGCCAGAGCCTCTCTGTTGCTGGCCCAGGCGCAGCAAGAACTGCAGATGGCAGGATACCGGGAAGAACTAGGGGGAGGACACGTTGAGGCAACCGGACCCGGGACAGTGCCCGATGACTCCGCCGCTGCCGCCGTTGAACGTAATCGAGGCCTGCGCTCCATTCAGGCCTACCAGCAGGCATCCGCCCTCTTTGATCGTTAGGTGGCATATCCCATGGAAAGTGGTGACAAGCTGATTTCATCCCTGTTCTCGTTTCTGTCGGAAAGTCCTACCGCCTATCATGCGGCAGCATCGATCCGCCGGAGGCTTCTGGCGGCAGGCTTCATCGAGGTGGCGGAAGACGCCCCGAACCGGGCCTTCCAGACGGCGCGCTGGTTCGTCGTGAGAAACGGCGCGGTTGCCGCTTTTGCCCGGGGCGATGGGGCTCCGTGCAACCATGGCCTACGCATTGTCGGTGCCCATACCGATAGCCCTGCTTTGAAGATCAAACCGAACCTGAGACAGGATCGCCCACCGTATCTGGTGGCCGGGGTCGAAGCGTACGGCGGCGCCCTGTTTCGCTCCTGGTTCGATCGAGAACTGTCTGTCGCCGGCCGGGTCTGCTGCCAAACCGAGAACGGAGATATCGATCACCTGCTGGTGGATTTTGGGGTCCCGCTCGTCTTCATCCCCAGTTTGGCGATTCATCTGGATCGAAAAGTCAACGAAGGGCAACCGATCAACGCGCAGACGGACCTCAACCCGATCATCGGAATGAACCTCGCGTCGGGGACAGCGGACCTTACCGCCCTGCTCCAGCAGCACCTGGAAAAGCAGTACCCGACGCACAGAGCGGGCCGGGTCCTCTCCTTCGATCTCTTCTGCTACGACCCGAGCAGACCACGTTTGACCGGCCTCGAGCAATGCTTCATCGCCGGACCGCGTCTCGACAACCTGCTCAGTTGTCATGTGGCCGTTGAGGCGCTCTGCACCAGCCAAGGGACCGCCAGCTGTCTGCTCTTATGTTTGAACCATGAAGAGATCGGTTCACTGAGCAGCAGCGGAGCGGCCGGGTCGTTTGCCACCCACGTGCTTGAGCGCCTGATTCCAGACGGAGAAGAACGTGCGGCGTGCCTGCATAAATCCTTTCTGCTCTCTTTAGATAATTGTCACGCGACTCACCCCAACTATCGTGACAAATCAGACGAGGCTCACCCGGTGCTGCTCAATCATGGCCCGGTAATAAAAATAAACGCCGCTCAGCGTTATAGCACCACTGCCGGTTCTGCGGCGCTGTTCAAGATCATTGCTAATGAAGTGGGCGTGCACCCTCAGGAATTTGTCATGCGCAGCGATATGACCTGTGGTACCACCATAGGCCCTATGGCCTCAGCCGCCCTCGGTGTTGAAGCGGTCGATGTGGGAGCTCCCACCTGGGGGATGCATGCCATACGAGAAATGACCGGTTCGACGGACCCGGAGCTTCTGTTGCGGGTGGTCACGCATTTCTGCAATCGCTCCGTCCTACCGAAAAACCACCACCACTGGTAGCCGGCTACCGGGGTGATGGGTGCGTTGTCACACCACCAGATCGATCTGCTGCACCGTCCCGATGCGACCGTCCTCATTGACGAAAATGGAACTGGAGCGGACCTGACCCAGCAACTCGTTGTGGTCGTCTTTCAGAGAAAACGGGGTGCTTACATGGCCGAGATAGAGTGCGCCTACCCCTTTTTCACCTAAGGCGAAGAGGTTCACCTGACCATCAGCATCACGTGTCCATATCCGAAGTCGGTCATACACGTCATCGGTCTCATCGATCCAGCCGTTACCATCCTGATCGTATGCCTGCAGATCGGCAAACCCATTACCGCTTACGGGGCCGAACAGCTCGCCGCCATCGTTGACCGCTCCGTCTCCATTACGATCAAGGGCCAGATATCCACTGCCGGGGCTCACAAACCTGAGTTGGTCCTTCTTGCCGTCACGATCGAGATCAAAGGAGAACGTGGTATCGCTCAATTGGAGGTCGGTGCCTGCAAAATTGATCACCAGGGGGTCCTTGAGCGCATCACCGGCTCGCAGTGAAAGGTACTCTTCGCTGAAAAAGTTCCGCTCCATGCTCAGATGGGCGCTGAAATCGATGGTTCTCCCATCTCCCGTGACAATTGTTCCGTTCGCACTGAACGTGGTTTTTTCCTGTTCGGCATAGGTTTCATGATATTCGTAGATCATACCCCATCCGGCTGATTGATCGGCTGACTGGGTTTTTTGACCAGCCGATAAAGGTTCTCCCGGCGGGGTGGAAGATGCTTGTTGTTGATAAAAACGCCCCGGATCCTCCAGCACAATTTTTTTGCCAGTCAAACGTTCGATCAGGGCTTTGAGGATGCGGATCTTCACATCGGCGATCGGCAGTTCCCCGGCCGGCACCGGTTCAGCTAGACCCTGGATCGAGCGAGCCTTGGCTATGCCGCTGGTCGACAACGCCACCTGTTCCGCGTGTCCAGAATGTGCCGTCGTCGTCCTCTCCTCCAGCCCAGGCAGTCCTTGACGTGGCGCCGGAAGCGATTCTCCCGCCTGCCAGAGTGTCAGTTTCTCACTGATCCGGTGTTCTTCCTGATACGTTCGTGCTGATTGAAAGGCGATCGATGCGTTGGAAATGATCACAGGTAAGCCCTCCGTGGCTTTTTGATGACGTATGCAACCGGGAATGGTCCCCCCGTCCTGGGAGAACAATCCTTGTTCTCCTATCGGCAGGAGAACGAAATTTCTTTAGGGTTCATCCGACTCATGCGTACGTCTTTGCAATCGAGGAGGCGATGGGTATCGATGGAAAACGCCTCGCGGAGGCCCGCCGGCACGCCACAGCAGGCCATGGATGACCTGCCTGTCAGTCGTGGCGTGACGGCGATCAGGCCGAAGAGCAGCGTTTGGAAGCCATGCCCATCACCGGGTTTGCTACCGGTAACTAAAAAAGTGCGCTCAATTCGGATGAACCTTCTTTAGGGGCAAGCGGTGCAAAAGATTATCAAATTGATAATGATTATCTCTATCAATCTGTTTTTTCATGGACTTTTCTATCTGCTCCATTGGTTTTCCTTTGCGCCCCCCATGCGCATATCGTACAATAAATGTGCAGCTTATTACCGTAAAGGTTGATGTATTTCCGTTAACCATTCATCACAAGGAGGCACCATGAAGAGAACGTTCATTGTGGGGCTGGCCTGTTTTGCGATCACCGCTCTGGCGGCCTGGGGGGCATATGCCGCCGGTGGTCCAAAACCTGAGCCATTGCCGAAAGCCAAAACCATTCAAGAACTGGCTGAGCGATACGATTCCAGCCGGTGCATGGATTGTCATGAGGACATCCATGAGGAGTGGTCCAATTCGTTGCATGCCCGTTCGATCCTCGGTACCCCCCGCACCGCGCCGACGATTATCACGGCAATCGAAAACGGCTTGAAGATCTTCCCCTACTCAGGTGTTACCAAGGACGAGGATATCACCGTTGAGCACCTGATGATGTGCGCCAAGTGTCATCTGCCGCAGTTGGACGAGGCCACCGATGATGTGGCCCGGGAAATCGTCGCCACCATACGCGGTTGG
>JAUVWB010000400.1 GCA_030604345.1 Desulfofustis sp.
CATCACATGCCACTGCACTGGATACGGCGACCACCGCCGTATCATCCCCATCCCCCCCGGAAAAACAGAGCCCAACGTTCGTCTGCCGCACGTCACGAGCAGGTTGGAACGCCGGTGTTAACTATGCGAAATGATTATTCGCAGAGAGTCTTTCTATACCACACGAAAAAAGAGCAAACAAGGCAGTTTTTTAAACCGACCAGCTGATTCTGCCCAGAGACTCGGAAAAGAAGTCCGGCGAAAGGACGGAGAACAAAGATTGACAGGCAGTGGACAATCATGCTAGATCCGCTGACACGTTGGCCATCCCGATTATCAAGGACTCCGGTTTCTCCGGGCACCATCGCCCCACCGAACCGGCCCACAGCACCCACACGGCCCATGCGAACCGCACCAACCGCCTTGCTTCTGACGGCAACCACGTTTCTCTGGGGCGGAACCTTCATTGCCGGCCGGTTGATAGCCGGCGATATGCCGCCGCTGACCGCTTCTTTTCTGCGCTTTGTCATTGCCACCGCAGCCATGATCCCGCTGGTGCTGCTGAACGAGGGGATCCCGGTGCTACCCGGTCGGAGACAGCTGGTTTTCATCCTTCTACTCGGTCTTTCAGGAATATTTTCCTACAACATCTTTTTCTTTACCGGCCTGAGCCAAATCAGTGCCAGCCGGGCCGCATTGATCATAGCCTGCACCCCACTCGCCATCGCCATCGCTTCCAGCATTTTGTTTCGAGAACCACTCACTCGATCACGCTGCGCCGGTATTTCCCTCTCCCTGATCGGCGCCATCCTGGTCATCAGCAACGGCCACGTATACGCGCTGATCACCGGTGGCTTCAGCGGCGGCGAACTCGCTTTGCTCGGCTGTGTCGGCAGCTGGACCGTCTACACCCTTATCGGTAAACGGATACTGCAGACCATGCCGCCGCTCTCCTGTGTATTCTACGCCGTTCTCGCCGGGACGGCGATGCTCGCCGTCCCGGCCCTCAACGAGGGCCTGCTCGACATCCTGCCGACCATCGAGCCGATGGCCTGGAGCAACCTCGCCTATCTCGGCATCGGTGGCACCAGTCTCGGCTTTTCCTGGTATTACCGGGGAGTCAAGGCAATCGGACCGAGCCGGGCAGGCGTATATATTAATCTGGTACCGGTGTGTGCCGTCCTGCAGTCGTGGCTCCTCTTGTCGGAAACCGTAAAGCCGATTGTTCTTGCCGGAGGGGCCTTGGTCTGCCTCGGGGTCTTTCTCGTCAACCGGCCCGATGTCAGGCCTCTGAAGGGCTGACACGACAGCCCACCCGGGGTGTCTCCAGTCGCATCAAGGATTGACAGGCACGGTAGTTTCCGATTATCCATCACCATACGAGGCGGGTACCGGTAATGAGCCAGCATCTTCCCTGGAGAAAGACCATGCGAGCGGTCGTACAGCGAACCACAAAGGCCGCCGTGACGGTTGCCGGGCGGGAAATAAGTTCCATCGGCCCAGGCTTGGTGGTCTTTCTTGGCATTCACCAGTACGACGGCAGCGAAGAGGTTGAGAAGCTGGCAGACAAGCTCGTGCACCTGAGGATCTTTCCCGATCAACAGGGCAAAATGAATCGATCGCTGGCGGATCTTCACGGCGAATTGTTGGTCGTTTCTCAATTCACCCTCTATGGCGACTGCCGCAAAGGAAGACGGCCCAGCTTTTCCCAGGCGGCTCCGCCGCACCAGGCAGAGCCGCTCTACCGTCAATTTGTCGAAACCATCCAACGGCTTGGAATCAAGGTCGCAACCGGTCGTTTCCAAACAGATATGGATGTCTGCTTGGTCAACGACGGGCCGGTGACGCTGCTCATCGACACGGCGGGCGCGTTCTAACCATCACGAACGAAAACGATACGGATCTACCCTATGAGCAACACGGCAGGCGGTTTAACAGCAGGTTTTCTTTTGCAGCGACAGGAATGGATCGAAGAACTCTCCGCCGAAGTCCTCCTCTTCGAACATCAAGTAACGGGCTGCCCGCTTCTGGCCATCAAAAATGATGACAGC
>JAUVWB010000146.1 GCA_030604345.1 Desulfofustis sp.
CACCGTTCACCGCATCCTCGGCAATTACGGTGACGCCGTCAGCTTCCACGACAATATCGGCTACCTTGCCCTTAATGAAAAAGGCATTGGCGTCTGCCATCAGGTTCTCACGGAATTTCTCATACTTGCCGGGAGTACGCAGGTCGATGTAGAATACGTAGATTTTTGCATCGGGGTACTGCTCCCGGATGTAGGTCATCTGTTTGAAGGTGGCCATACAACAGATGTAAGAACAATACTCCAGGTGATTTTCATCACGGGATCCGGCACACTGCACAAAGGCGATGTTCTTTGGTTCTTTGCCGCTGCCCGGCACGACAATCTTTCCGCCGGTCGGACCGTTGGGGGCTGCCATCCGTTCAATCATCATGTTGGTGACGATGGCCTCTGACTTGCCGTAGTTCAGATTGTCCATCTTGGTGGCATCATAAGGGTTCCACCCGGTAGCCCAGACTATCGAAGACACATTGAGCGTCACCGTGGTGGGCTTCATATCCAAATCCACCGCATCGTACTTACAGGCATTCTTTACCGCTTCTGCACCGGCCGTGGATAAAGAGTCCTTGGCAATCACGTAGCGACGGGGGAAGGCCATTTCGTGAGGCAGATAGGCAGCCTTACATTTGTCCATGCCGAAATTGAAGGGGTTGGCGATTTCGTCGGGACAGGCAGCGGCACACTCGCCACAAGCGGTACAATTGCTGTTCACATAGCGGGGAGCTATGTTGACGGTCACTTCGTACTTGCCTGGACCACCGCTGACCGATTGAACGGTGGCCATGGTGTAGGTGCGAATCCTCCGGTTGCTTTTGATTCTTTTGAAGTTGATCTCAAGACCACAGGTCGGGGGACACATCTTCGGGAAGTATTCGTTTAACTGCGCCACTCTCCCACCAAAATAGGGGTTCTTATCGATGATGAACACATCGTTCCCGACTTCGGCGGCCTCGAGAGCTGCCGTCAGCCCACTGATACCTCCGCCTACGACCAAAATTGCACCGGAGGTGCCTTGCTCGTCAGTCATACTTTCCTCCATGGTTACACTTGTCTAAAAAAGTACAGTCGATGCCCGACCGCAACGATCAATGGCCGAGTCATCAATTAGAAAAAACGTGAACAAGCGGTGTAGTCTGCTTTTCGCTCGGGAAAAACGCAACCATCATTGCGGTTTTCCCGAATGAAAAACGGTATTTCCATAGAAAAAATCTCCAGGGGCAAGGCCCCTGGAGATTTTTTTTTACATCATGCTGATCGAAGTGTCATCCGATAAATTAGAGCCACGGATCAGTCTCGATGATGTTGAGACACTCGACCTTCTCGCACTTCCATTCCTTGGTCTCAGGATTGAAAGTGGAGTTGACGAAGCATCTCCAGTTATCATCATCGCAGGTCGGGAAGTCTGAACGATAGTAGAAACCCGGATAACGGGATTCCTTACGGAACTCCATGTGGCGAATGTGAGTCTCGACACACCAGATGCGATGATAGTTCTCCCAGCAACGGAGCAGCTCATGAAGATCGCCGGCGGCCATCTTCTCGGCGTCTTCGCGGAGCAGCCGGAGCAGGTCGAGGCAGATGTTGAGCAGCTTACCGGAGGTCATGTAGTAGGTGGCAACGCCGCCGCCGTACTCGTCGGTGGCCTTCATCAAACGCATCATCAGGCCGGCCGGCTTGCAGTAATTCGGGTTGACATCTTCGGCGGTGGAAGCGCCCACAAACTCGTGATAGCGCTTGACCGGTGCGTAGATCTCATCGGCGATTTCCTGGGCGGTCTGCTTCAGTTCCGGTTTGAAGGAAGCGTTATCGCGGCAGAATTTGACCATCTGCTTGGCGACGATACGACCTTCGGCATGGGAACCGGAGGAGAACTTGTGACCGGAGGCGCCGACACCGTCACCGGCGGTGAACAGACCGTCAACGGTGGTCATGCGGTTGTAGCCCCACTTATACTTGTGAGAGCGAGACTCGTTCTGGACATCCGGTACCCACGCTTCGTTCGGGCCGGAACACCAGATACCGCAACAACCGGAATGGGATCCGAGCATGTAGGGTTCGGTCGGCATAATCTCGGAACCGACTTTCTCCGGCTCGACGTTCATACCGGCCCACAGACCGGCCTGACCAACTGACATGTCAAGGAAGTCTTCCCATGCCTCGGACTCGAGGTGTTTCCAGAACTTCTTCAACTCTTTCTCGTCCATACCGGCGGCTTTACGCTCTTCCAGGAAGGCGTTCAGGGCAACGTCGGTGGCCATGTAGATAGGTCCGCGGCCTTCTTTCAGCTCGTTGAGCATCAGGTGGTTACGCAGACAGGTCGGGGTAACCGGAGAAGCACCGTACGGCATGAATTTTTTCAATTCAGCCTTGGCCGCTTCGCCACCGGCATAGAACTCGCCCAGACCGTTGGAAACCTTGGCTTTGAACAGCAGGAACCAGGCGCCGACCGGGCCGTAACCATCCTTGAAGCGGGACGGGGTGAACCGGTTTTCCATCATGGTCAGGGTCGCACCAACTTGAGCGGCCAGGGTGTAGGTGGAACCAGCGTTCCATACCGGATACCAGGCCCGGCCTTTACCTTCACCGGTGGACCGCGGTCGGAAGATGTTAACCGCACCACCGCAAGCTACGACGGCAGTCTTGCACTTGATGACGTATACTTTGTTTTCGCGGACCGAGAAACCGGCGGCACCGGCGATCTGGTTCGGCTTGTTCTTATCGAGCAGCAGCTTGACGATGAATACGCGCTCCAGAATGTTGGCATCGCCAAGGGCGGTTTTGGCCGGCTCGGCAACGATACACTTGTAGGATTCACCGTTGATCATGATCTGCCATTTGCCCGTACGTACCGGCTCACCGCCTTCACGCAGGGTCTTGGCCGGCTTGGCGCCGTCCAGGTTCTCTCCGTCCGGTCCTTTCTTCCAGATCGGCAGGCCCCACTCCTCGAACAGCTTGACGGACTCGTCAACATGACGGCCACAGTCGTAGATCAGGTCCTCGCGAACCACGCCCATCAGGTCGTTACGGACCATCTTGACGTAATCTTTTACCGGGTTTTCGCCGATGTAGGTGTTGATGGCAGAGAGACCCTGGGCAACGGCACCGGAACGCTCCAGAGCGGCTTTGTCCACCAGCAGGATCTTCATGTCTTCCGGGGCCCATTTCTTGATCTCGAAAGCGGTACCGCATGCAGCCATACCGCCGCCGATGATGAGGGCATCAACTTCCATCTCGACGATCTCAGGATTCACAACGGCCTTGAGCTCACCTTTCGGTTTGTTTGGTAATGCCATATTCAAATCTCCTTTTGAATAAAAGATTTAAGGTGTTTCACACGCCTGCTTAATCACGGGGTCGGAAGCTCTTTCTCGAGCAACAGGCATTCGTCGTCGAGATTGGCACCTTTCTGACCGGCATAAGCATTGGCAGCTCCCTCAGCCGTTGTGCGAATCGGGAACTTGAAGCGCTTCAGATTGCCATTGCGGAACTTGACGGTCCACATGATGGAATCGGAAGAACGCATGGGGTGAACCTGGCCGCCCATCGGTACGAAGTCGTCGTAACCACGAACAAAAATCGCACCTTGCGGACAGATCTTGACACAGGAGTAACATTCCCAGCAGGCATCAGGCTCTTGGTTGTAAGCCTTCATCTCCTCAACGTTGAGAACCATCAGGTCGTTGGGGCAGATGTACATGCATGCAGTCTTGTCACCGCCTTTGCAGCCATCACACTTGGAAGGATCTACATAACTTGGCATTAAACTACCTCCTCAGTTTGTTTTAACTGTTGTGGCCCTGACCATACAGGACCCACTTAAACCGAAGCAAACTCTGTTACTACCTTGCTAAAACCCAGCCAACCACCCCGCTTCAGGCAGCAGTTAACTGTTTAAAATAATAACCGATCACCCCCCATTGTCGGGAAGCGCGGCACAACGCAAAAAAATGAACGCTCACTCATTTTCTCAAGAATTTTTTTATAAAGGGTTGTCCGACAATTGTCAAGGAAATTAATTCTTCGCGAAGCGTGCTCAATCATAGGAATGACGGGCTAATACCTCACGTGGTTTGGCCCCATCGGCAGGACCGACAATCCCCTCTCGCTCCATCTTCTCGATGATCCGAGCAGCCCGATTATAGCCGATCCTGAAACGTCGTTGCACCATGGAGATGGAGGCCTGTCCGGACTCACAGACGAAGGAAACAGCCTCGTCATAGTGCTCATCGTATTCGTCTTCGCTCCCGTTACTGGTTAGAACATCACCCTCCTCCACCTGCTCGAGCACCGATTCGTCATATACCGCTGCGCCTTGCTCCTTGAGGAAGGCGACCAGATCGCCGGTCTCCTTCTCCGAGATGTAGGCCCCATGCACCCGCTGAATCGTTGCCGTACCCGGAGGCATGTAGAGCATGTCTCCCATGCCGAGGAGGTGTTCGGCACCGGAGGTATCGATAATTGTCCGCGAATCCACTTTCGACGAAACCTTGAATGCGATTCTGGTGGGGAAGTTGGCTTTGATCAAACCGGTCAATACGTCAACCGAAGGGCGCTGCGTCGCCAGGATCAGATGTATACCGGCGGCACGGGCCATCTGTGCCAACCGTGCGATAGCCGTCTCCACATCTTTGGAAGCCACCATCATCAGGTCGGCCAACTCGTCCACGATGATCACGATGTAAGGGAGTTTCTCCGCCATGGTCAGGTTGTACGAGTCAAAGCTCTTGACCCGCGCCTCCTCCAGCAACCGGTACCGCCGCTCCATTTCCCGAACCGCCCAGAGCAAGGCTCTGCTGGCCAATTTCGGTTCAACCACGACCGGGTGGAGCAGATGCGGGATGCCTTCATAACCGGAGAGTTCGATCCGTTTCGGATCGACCATGAGAAAGCGCACGTCAGCGGGCGTCGCATTGAACAGGATGGAGGCGATGATGGTGTTGATGGCGACGCTTTTTCCGGCGCCGGTGGCGCCGGCAATGAGGAGGTGGGGCATGCGGGCCAGATCGGCGATCACCGGATTGCCGACCACGTCGAGCCCCAGCGCGATGCCGAGCTTTGCCTTATGATTGCGGAACTGCTCGGCGGCGAGCAGGTCCCGGATGGCAACCACCTGCCGGACATCGTTGGGGATCTCTATACCCAGTGCCGATTTGCCCGGGACCGAACCGACCACCCGCACCGACTGCGCTTTCAATCCCAGGGCCAGATCATCGGCGAGGCTGACGATCTTGTTGATCTTGATTCC
>JAUVWB010000164.1 GCA_030604345.1 Desulfofustis sp.
CAGGGCCAGATAGAGCAGGAAATCGGTGGTCGTGGCAATGACCGATGAGCCGAAGAATTTGACGATCTTCACCGGTCTTCTTCCCGGATCGAGTAGCTGTCGAGCTGCTGGCGCTCCCGGTTGTAGACGATCAGTTCAGCCACCGTCCCGATGATGAAGGTCTGGATGCCGGTGCCGATGAGAAAGATGGAGATGCTGAACAGCGGGCTGGTGCCGATCGATTGGCCGAGCAGCCAACGCCCGAAAAACAGGTAGCTGAACAGGGCGGCGCCGGAACAGAAGAACAGCGCCCCGATCCAGCCGAACAAGTGCATCGGCCGGTTCAGATAAGTGGTTATAAAGAGCACCGTCAACAGATCGAAGAACCCGCGGGCGTATCGCTCGAGCCCGAACTTGGAGGTGCCGAACTGCCGTTTGCGGTGATGGACCGGGATCTCCCGGATGTGAAAGCCCTTCTTGTGGGCGAGGAAGGGAATGAACCGGTGCAGTTCCCCGTAGAGGCGGATTTCGTCGATCACCTGGCGCCGGTAACATTTGAAGCCGCAGTTGTAGTCCTTGAGGCGCAGTCCGCTCAACTTGGAGACCACGGCGTTGAAGATTCGCGAGGATACGGTCTTTTCGCGGGGGTCCTGGCGATCGACCTTCCATCCCGAGACCAGGTCGCAGCCTCCTTCCAGCTCCTTGATAAAGCGTGGTATCTCCACCGGGTCGTCCTGCAGATCGGCGTCCATGGTGATGATGACGTCACCGCGTGCTTTTTTGAAACCCACCTGCAAGGCTGCCGATTTTCCGAAATTACGGCGCAATATCACATAATGCACGCGAGGGTCCGCAGCAGCCAGTGCGCTGATGACCGCGGTGCTGCCGTCGCTGCTGCCGTCATCCACAAAGACGATCTCCCAATCGACGTTCAACGGCTCCATGACGGTAGCGGTTTCCCGGTACAGCGGTTCCAAAGACGCCTGTTCGTTGAACACCGGGATGACGATGGAGATCATGGTTGTTCCTTGGTGGTTAACGGGATACCTGCGGGTGTGGCAGCGGCTGCTATAATGCCCCCTTTTTCGACCGTGGTCAAGGGGCCTGGAGATAGGTTACCGGTTCGTTGCCGGAGGAAAACGGGAGGCAGGTTGACCGCGTCCGGCATGAGTTTTCAGCAGGCCTTTGGCTCTGTTTCCGATTTGCGGAACGACGGATCGGCCGGCTGGCTTCGAGCGATCAGCTGCGGCCGTCCTCGACGGCATGGGCGAGCAGATCCTCCACGGCGACCGTGTCCAGTACCGCGGCGCTGGTCGCGGCCAGGATCACCGGTGGGGCGGCGCCCTGTTCGAAGGCCTCCTGCCAGCGAGCGGCGCAGACGCACCAGCGGTCACCGGGTATCAGGCCGGGAAAATCGAACTCCGGCCGCGGTGTGGACCGATCGTTGCCGTGTTGTCGAGAAAAGGCGAGGAACGCCTCGGTGACAACGGTACAGACACCGTGAACGCCGATATCGGCTGGGCCGGTACGGCAGGTCCCGTCCCGATGAAAACCGGTTAACGGTTCAACGCCACAGGCCTGGAGCGGCTGGCCCAATACGTTTTTCTCTCCTTCCATGGCGGGGTCCTCCCGGGATCGCACCCAAATAAATGGCAGATTGGACAGACTCTCGATACGGTAAGCAAAGACCTCTTGGATGCAAGGGGCGGAATGCTCGCAGCGTGGCGGATTCGTGCCTTCATGGCCCGGCAGCGCGGCCGGGAGTTCCCTGGTGGGGGTGGTGTTGTCTGGTTTTCAGACAGGTTTTGCAGACGCCCTCGACCAGCACTTCGATACGCTCGATGCTTCCGGCATAGCTGCGCTGCAGGTTGGCGGCGTCGATGCTCAGGCTGTCCGGGTGGAGGCAGACCATCGTGCCGCATTGGCTGCAGCAGAAGTGCGGGTGCGGTGCATGATGTTCATTCGGCCCCAGGCCGTAATGGGCGGCTCGTCCGCCGCTGATCTTGTCGAGCAAGCGGTGCTGTACCAGCAACTCCAGAATGCGATACACGGTGACCCGGTTGATAGTCCTGGTACGGGCCAGCGTCGCATGGACCTCCGCGGCGGTAAGCGGGGTATTGTTTCCACCGATCACCTCCAGCACGCGCCGCCGGTTTTCCGTCGGATCGAGACCGGCGTCGGCCAGGAGGGCTCGGTAATCACAGTGTTCGCACATGGCTGTCAGGTGTTGTCGGCAGCGTCTTGATGATGGGCCTGCAGCCAGCGTCGCCGCCGCTTGACAGCCAGGCCCCGGTCCACCATCAGGGACAACAGGAAGCCGGCTGCGGCCACCATGATGATTGCCGCGCCGGAGGTCAGATCGTACTGATAGGCGCCCCACAGCCCGCCGACGATGAAGAGCATACCGAGCAGGCAGGAGAGAACCATCATCTGCAGCAGCGAGGTGGTGTATTTTTCGGCGATCGAGGGGGGGATGGTCATCAGGGCGATGACCAGGATCAGGCCCACCACCTGAACGACGATCACCACGGTCACCGCGACACAGCCGATCAGCAGGTAATAGAGGGCGCGCACCGGCACACCACGTACCTGGGCGAACTCCTCGTCGTAGGACATGAGCAGCAGATCCCGGTAGAGCAGAGTGATCAGGCCGAGTATCGCCGTTCCGAGCAGGGTCATGGTCACCAGCTCGGAACGGGGTACCGAGAGGATGGAGCCGAACAGGTAGCTCATCAGATCGACGTTGTAGCCGGGGGAAAAATCGATCAACAGGATGCCGATGGCCATGCCGACCGCCCACATCACCCCGATGATGGTGTCGGCCCGCTGTTTCATGTGCAGCGATACGGCCGCCATGATCATCGCCGCGGCCAGGGCGAACAGGGTGGCGCAGGGGAGATACGGCCAGCCGAAAAAAAAGGCCAGGCCGATGCCGCCGTAGGCGCTGTGGGCAACGCCCCCGGAGAGAAAGACAAGCCGATTGACGACGATCAGCGAGCCGACCACCCCACAAATGAGGCTGGCCAGCAGGCCGGCGAACAGGGCGTTACGGAGAAATTCGAACTGCAAAGCCTCGATCATGACGTACCTCGCAGGTCCTTGATCTGAAGGGATTGCCGGGCAACAACGCCGACCGGACAGATTTCTTCAACGGAGCATGAGTAGAAAGCGTCGAGCACATCCCTGCTGGAGCCGAACGACTGGTGATAATGGAGGCAGCGGTTGAGGCAGGCGATGGATTTGGCGTACGAGGAGACGATAAGCAGGTCGTGACTGACCATCAGGATGGTCAACTCCTTGTTGAGTTCCTTGAGCAGTTCGTAGAATTCGGTCTGCCCCTTGGTATCGATGGATGCGGTCGGTTCGTCGAGAACCAGTAGCTCCGGCTTGCAAACCAGGGCCCGGGCGATCAAGATCCGTTGCCGCTGCCCGCCCGACAGTGCGGCAATCTTGCGCTCGGCGCAATTGCCGACCCCGAGCCGGTGGAGGATGTCCATGGCGTTTTTTCTCGTTTCCGGATCCCGTCGGCGGAACCGGTGCTGCGGCTCATGGGCTCCCATCAGCACCACATCCAGAGCGGTGGCAGGGAAGCGCAGGTTGTGGTTGACATGCTGCGGAACATAACCGATCTCGGTGACGGCCTTGCCGGGCGGCCGGCCGGCGATCTTGATCTCGCCCCGGCTCGGCTTGAGCAGACCGAGAATCAGGCGCAGCAGGGTCGTCTTGCCGCCCCCGTTGGGACCGATGATCGAAACGAAATCACCAGGATAGACGCAGAGATTGATCGAGTGCAAGATGTCCTGACCACCCGTTGAATAGCAGAGGTCGGTAATCTCGACGATGGGATCGGGCTGTTTCATGGGAGTTATCGTAGAGCGGTTCGGATCTGTTCGGCAACCGCTTTCATGTTTGTCAGCCAGTTTTCGGCAAGTGGATCGAGCAGAATGACCGTACCGTCGATTTCCCGGGCTATCACCTCGGCGCTTTTGGTCGACAGTTGCGGTTGGGCAAAGACCACGCGGATCCCATGTCGGCGCGCATACTCGATCAGCGTGCGAAGGTGCGCCGGCGTGGGGTTCTTGCCGGAGATCTCGACGGGTCTCTGGACCAACCCGTATGACTGGGCGAAATACCCCCAGGACGGGTGGAAGACGATGAATTTCAGCCCCTGTTTGTCAGTCAGCAGCGTGTGTAACTCCCTGTCGAGCGCGTCGATCTGGGTCTGAAACGAGGCCAGACCGGCGGCAAAGGCGCCAGCCTGGTCAGGGAACAATTCACTCAAGGCGGCGGCGATGGTGGCGGCCTGCCGTGACACCAACTCCGGTGCCAGCCAGATATGTGGGTCGAGACCTTCGTCGTGAGCATGGTCGTCATGGTGGGCGGGGGAGTGATGATGGGCGTGCTCCTCATCGCGCTCGTCGTCACGGTGCTCGGCCATCGGTTGTTTCTCGATGCCGGCATCGGTATGGACGATGCGCATTCGCGGGTTGACCCCGGCCAGCCGGTCCAGCCAGATCCGTTCGAAATCGACGCCGATGGCGAAAAAGGCGGCGGCCGTGGACAGGGCCTTCATCTGCGACGGTTTCGGCTCATAGGTATGCGGGCTGGCTCCCGGAGGCACGAGGACCTCCACCTGGAGCAGGTCGCCGCTGATCTGTTGCACGAAGAATTTTTGCGGTGCAATACTGACAAACACCACGGGACGATCAGCAGCCGAGACCAGTGAATGGGAGATAAAAAAGAAAAAACAAAGAGATAAAAGACAGGTTCGGATAATCATCATAGCCCCTCAAAGATGGTCAGGCGGAGATCTTCTGATGCAA
>JAUVWB010000187.1 GCA_030604345.1 Desulfofustis sp.
CACTTCCTATAAGATGAACGGCGGAATGAACTCTCTGCGCCGCCATTACCTGGTGGTCACTCTGGTTCCGGCAGAGCAGCCGGAGCTTGTGCTGCTCATCGCCGGGTCCGATCCGGGGTATCTGACCGAGTCCGATCAGAGCGTCGATCCCCTGGCCGGGGTGGATCCGCTCATCGCCCCGGTCGTGGCCTTGCAGCGCGTCATGAAAAACCTGGCGGACATGATGCGACCAAGGGACCAGGCGGGAGTCAATTATCGCGCTCTGGCCGGAGAGAACGACACGCCGTCCAGCGCAGAGCCGCGATCCCCGGTGGCCGCTGGAACACCGGCCATGACCATGCCGGATCTGAGCGGCATGAGCCTGCGCAAGAGCATCAGGATTCTGCAAGGCGCCGGTGTTTCCATTACCGTTGACGGGAGCGGCCGGGTCGTATCCCAGGAGCCGGCCGTCGGAACGCCGTTGTTACCGGATATGACGGTCCGGCTGACGCTCAAACAAGATGAAGTCGATACGCAGTGATCGTGAGCCGACGATCGGAGACGTAAGGAAAGGTGAATATGCTTCTTTCTGATCTGCTTGGAGGGCTTGTCCACCGATGTTGTTCGCAGAAGACACCGGAGCAGGTCCTGGTCGAAGGGATCTCCGCCGACTCGCGGACAGTGGTCGAGCACGGCCTGTTCGTGGCACTGAGTGGTGGGGTCACCGACGGTCACCACTATCTCGCCGCTGCGGTCCAGGCCGGCGCGGCAGCGGTGATGGTGGACTGTCCGGAGAAGCTGCCGGCGGACCTTGCTCAGCTGGACGTCTGCGTCGTGGTGGTCGATCGGTGTCGGAGCATTCTCGGGGAACTGGCTGCGCGTTTTTACGGCCAGCCGGCGGCTGGTTTGACACTGCTCGGAGTCACCGGGACCAACGGTAAGACCACCGTTTCCTATCTGCTGGAACAGGGACTTCGCCGGATCGGGCGACAGGTCGGGGTCATCGGCACCGTGGAATACCGCTATCCGACGATGGACGGACGGACGATCCGCCAACCGGCCCCGTTCACCACACCCGACCCCCTTCGTCTGCACCACCTCTTTCGGGAAATGGCGGACAACGGGGTGACTCATGTGGTCATGGAGGTATCCTCCCATGCGCTGCGCCAAGAACGGCTTGGCCCCGTGCGTTTCGCCCTGGGGCTCTTCACCAATCTGAGTCAGGATCATCTCGATTATCACGCCAGCATGGCCGATTATTGGGAGGCCAAGTGGCAGCTGTTCGAACGGTACCTGGCCACCGATGGCACGGCTCTCATCGTGCTGCCGGAAAACAACGGCAGCGAGACGGCCGGCTGGGCGGAAAAGATGGCGGCTGGCTGTCGAGAGCTGCCGGTACGGACAGTGACCTGCGGCCGATCGAACCAGGCCGATTACCGTCTGCTTCAATCGACTTCGACGCTGGTCGGGTCGACCCTGGACTTTCAGGATAACCGAGGAGCCAGCCATCGGCTGCATTCGCCACTGGTCGGCGATTACAATATGGACAACCTGCTGGCGGCGTTGACTGCGTTGACGGTCCTCGGGGTCGCGGTTGATGAGGCTGGCCGGGTCCTGGCCGATGCGACGGGGGCGCCGGGTCGGTTGCAGCGGGTCGGGCTGGCCGAACGTTGCGACGGGCAGCCGACGGTGCTGGTCGATTATGCCCACACCCCCGATGCCCTGGCCAACGTGTTGAAAACGCTGGCGGCGATTCCCCACGGGCGTCTTTTCTGCCTGATGGGCTGCGGCGGTGATCGAGATCGGGGAAAGCGCCCGTTGATGGGCGGTATCGCCGCTCACTACAGCGACGTGGTGGTGGTTACCGATGACAATCCGCGCAGCGAGGAACCGGCCGCCATCCGATCCCAGGTCCTGGAGGGGGTACGCCACCAGGGGATGGCCATTCATCCGGTCGAGTGGCTAGCCACCCGCGGGAAAAACGAGAAGGGTGCGGTCGAGGTGGCCGGCCGGGAAGCGGCCATCGAAGCGGTGGTAACGACGGCTCGACCGGGTGATATCGTATTGCTTGCCGGCAAGGGCCATGAACAATACCAGATCATCGGCGATGGCCGCCGGTTTTTCGATGACGTTCTGGCGGCCCAGCAGAGCAGCTTGTTGTGGAATACGGATACGCTTGTCGAGGCCACCGGCGGGCGACTGCTCGTCCCCGCCGAGCCGTCCAGACAACGCTTTGGCTTGGTGTCCACCGACAGCCGCTCCTGCCAACCGGGCGACATCTTCGTTGCCTTGGTCGGTGAGCGCCATGATGGCCATGATTTTCTCGAAAAAGCGGTACAGGCGGGGGCCGGCTGCCTGGTGGTCTCCGATGCCGGGCGGGCCTCTGGATTAGGAATCGCCTGTGTGGCCGTTCCTGACACCCTGGCCGCCCTGGGAGACATGGCACACTGGCGCCGCCAGGCGGTTCGCCGCCTGCAACAGCCGGTGGTGGTCGGTCTGACCGGCAGCTGCGGCAAGACCACGGTCAAGGAGATGGTTGCTGCCATCTTCGCCGCCCGTTGGCCGGACCGCGCCGATCGACCGGCCGGCCGGGTTCTGAAGACGCTCGGCAACTTCAACAACCTGGTGGGGCTGCCCTTGTCGCTCCTGCCGATCGGTGCCCACCATCGTGGGGCGATCCTGGAAATGGGGATGAACCAACCGGGTGAGATTGCCCGGCTGGCCTCGATCGCCGATCCGGATATCTGCTGTATTACCAATATTCACGGGGCCCATCTGGAAGGGCTGGGGACCATTGAAGGCGTGGCCGCCGCCAAAGGGGAATTGTTTGCTCTGGCCGATGAACGGGCGGTGCTGGCAGTCAATCTCGACGATGCGCGAGTGGTGCGGCAGGCCCAGCTCCATCCCCACCGCACCCTCGGCTTTTCCGCCGACCCCGCCGGTCGCCCGGAGGCTGCAGAGGTCTGGGTGGAAACCGCCGGTGTCGACGGTGAGGGTTCTTTGTCCCTGGTGTTGCACGTGGGCGACCAACGGCGACCGGTGGTTATTCATGCCGCGGGTCTGCACAACGGCGGCAATGCCGCTGCGGCAGCAGCGATCGCCCGGGCCGCCGGGATCGAAGTGGATTGCATCGTGGCCGGGCTGGAGAGGTTCCGCGCGGCTGACAAACGGATGCAGACGATAAAGAGTGGGACCGGCGTGAATATCCTCAACGACACCTATAACGCCAACCCGGCCTCCATGGCTGCGGCATTGGCGACGCTGGCCGGGATGCCGGCGCGCCATCGCGTCGCCCTGCTGGGTGATATGCTCGAGCTGGGAGCTGCCGCACCCCAGCTCCATGAGGAGATCGGTCGTACGGCTGCAACCGTGGGAATCGACTATCTCGGCGTGGTCGGATCGTTTCGTGAGGACATCGGGCGGGGGGCCCGAGCCGGCGGCATGAAAGAGGATCAGATCATCATGCTGCCCGAAAAAGAAAGAGCTGTTGACTGGTTGACAGAGCTGGTGCATAGTGGGCGTTTACATTCCGGCGACTGGCTTCTGGTCAAGGCGTCCCGGGGTATCGCCCTGGACACCGTGGTCAGTGCCTTTGTCGAGTCATCTGCCACCGTTAAATCGTAACCATCCCGCAACTCATGCTCTATCATCTCTTCTACCCCCTGCATACGAGCTTCATCGGCTTCAATGTCTTTCGCTATATCACCTTCCGTTCCATCGGGGCGGCGGTGGCCGCCTTTCTTATCGTGCTGGTGCTCGGTCCGCTGTTCATCCGCACCATGCGCCGCTTGCAGATCGGCCAGGTGGTCCGTGACGACGGTCCGGCCAGCCATCTTTCCAAGCAGGGTGTCCCGACCATGGGCGGGGTGCTGATCCTGGCCGCTATTATCGGTTCGTCGCTGCTCTGGGCCCGCCTCGACAACATCTATGTCTGGCTGATCATGGCGACGACGCTGTTCTTCGGCCTGATCGGCGGGCTCGACGATTTTCGAAAAGTAACCCGGCGCAACAGCGCCGGACTGAGTGCCCGGGGCAAGCTGGTGCTCCAGTTCGGCGGAGCGGCGGCGGTCGGCCTCTTCATCTTCTTTCATCCCGGCTTTGATGGTCACCTGAGCGTTCCGTTTCTCAAAAATATCCGTCCCGACCTCGGGTGGTTTTACGTGATCTTTGCCATGGTCGTCATCGTCGGGGCATCCAACGCCGTCAATCTGACCGACGGCCTCGACGGGCTGGCCACCGGCCCGACGGTCGTCTCGGCGGCCGTGTATCTGGTGTTTTCGTACATTGCCGGTCATATTGTCATTGCCGAGTACCTGCAGGTTCCCTATGTGGCCGGCAGTGGTGAATTGGCCGTCTTCTGCGGCGCCATGGTCGGCGCCTGTCTCGGGTTTCTCTGGTTCAACGCCTACCCGGCCCAGGTCTTCATGGGCGATGTGGGATCGCTGTCGCTGGGCGGCGCGCTGGGCACCGTGGCCATCA
>JAUVWB010000391.1 GCA_030604345.1 Desulfofustis sp.
ACCCATTAACCGGGAGTCATTGTCATGGCAGAAAAAAGAACGGTTGAAGCAGCCATCCTGGGAGCCTTCATCTGTGTCGGCCTGATCGTCTTCGGCTCGCTCCTCGCCAACACCGCCCTGAACGTCAAGGCCCTGGAGCGCACCGTTACCGTCAAAGGGCTGGCCGAGCGCGAGGTGACGGCGGACACCGCCATCTGGCCGATCACCTTCAATGAGGCATCCAACGATCTGGCCGAACTCTATGGCGCCATCGAAAACCATACCGGTCTTGTTCTCCGTTTCCTCCAAGACAACGGTTTTGCCGACGACGAGATAACTCTTTCCCAACCGGCTATCACCGACCGGCAGGCTCAGCAATACGGCGACACCCGTAACATCGAGTTCCGTTATACCGCCGCCGCAACGGTCACCGTCTACAGTCGGCAGGTGGAACTGGTCCGGGCGACCATGCGGAAAATCGTCGATCTCGGCAAAGAAGGCATCGCCATCACCGGCCAGGATTACCAGAACAAAACAGAGTTCATCTTCACCGGGCTCAACGACATCAAACCCGAAATGGTCGAGGAGGCGACGCTCAAGGCTCGGGAGGTGGCACTGAAGTTCGCCAAGGATTCGAACAGCTCGCTGGGCAAGATCAAGGCAGCCGACCAGGGGCAGTTCTCCATCGCCGACCGCGACGCCTCGACCCCGCATATCAAAAAGGTCCGGATCGTCTCCACCATCGTTTATTACCTCTCCGATTAGCCGTCTGCCGGGGCAATTATTGAGTCTTTGCTTTGCTGCTCCATCCGTGCTATCACATTAAAAAGGAGGGCCCAGTGATGAGTGAGGATGGTCGAGCGGTTGTCAGGGAGCTGCTGCGGCACTATGCTCCGCACTTTCCGTTACGGCACAGCGGACGATTGATCGAGGATACGTCCGAATTCATGGAGATCGGCTACGGCGATGTGATGGTGCTGGCCGGCAAGCATTATCTGGTCATCCGCGACGAGGCGGAACGGCGGTTCGGCATGGAAGACCCGAAGTTCTGGGTCAAACGCTGCACCGAACTGGAGAGCGGTGAGCGTAAGATCATCAAGCTCGTGTTCTACGAGACCTTTCCCCTGAGAATCGGTGATTTCGAGATCTACTGCCACCGCAGCCCGGACAAGGAAGCCAGGATCCTCAACCTGGTCCGCGACGATCTGCGTTTCATGCAGGGTCAGACCGTCCGGGACAGCAAGGACAACAACGTCCGTATCCTCGACGTGGTCCATGGCAAACGGCTGGACACGGTGGTGGAGGATATCGATGCCGATCACGAACACTATTTCCATCACTTTTTTCCCTCCATTCTGGAGAAGTTCATCGGCGCCTGCGAGTCCATCGCCTTTCTTCATGCCCACGGGGAGAAGCATGGAGACATTCGCCGCGACCACCTGTGGGTGGAATACCAAACGGGCGCCTACCGCTGGATCGATTTCGACTATGCCTTCGATTTTCATGAAAACCCGTTCGGGCTCGACATCTTCGGGCTGGGCAACATCCTGCTCTTTGTAACCGGGAAAGGAGAACATACCACCCACACCCTGAAAACTGGTGGAAACGGCCACGCGGCAAGCCCGGCACTGACCCCGGACGATTTTTCACTGATGTTCCCGCATCGGCTGAGCAACTTAAAGAAGCTTTTTCCCTACATCCCGACCGGGTTAAACAACGTGCTGCTGCATTTTTCCGCAGGCTCCTACGTTTTTTACGACACTGTCGGAGAGTTCCTCGACGAACTGCGCCCCTGTCTGCAGGCGCTGCGGTGATCTCTCAGGCGACCACGATAACCGAGAGGGGGTCATGGATTTCAAGAAGATACTGATCGCTGTGGACGGATCGGAGAACGCCTCCCGGGCGGTGAGCTATGCCGGCGATATGCTGGCCGGGGCGCCGGGTGTTCAGATCATGCTGCTCTGTATCGAGCGGTTTCCCGATCGCGACCTCTTTCCCGACGAGACTTCCTGGAAAACGCGGTGCACCGAACATCGGGACGAGCTGCACCGTTTTCTCCACCAGGCGCGGACCCTGCTGGTCACCAAAGGTATCGCCGACACCGCCATCAGCGAACGCTATGTGGTCAGCTGCTCGTCGCCGTTCGCCGACCGGTCGGCAACCCG
>JAUVWB010000368.1 GCA_030604345.1 Desulfofustis sp.
CGGTACCGGCGCGTCGGCCGTGTTCCTGGTGACCGCCGGCCAGAAAGGGAACATAGGGGGTCCCGCGCCGCACGTACAGGACGCCAACCCCTTTGGGGGCATGCAGTTTGTGCCCGGACATGGAGAGATAATCGATGGCCAGATCGCGGAGGTTGATCGGGATTTTCCCGGCCGCCTGCACCGCATCGGTATGGAAAAAGATACCCCGCTCTTTGGCCAATCGGGCCATCTCCTCAACCGGCAGGATGACCCCGGTTTCGTTGTTGGCCCACATGACACTGACCACGGCGGTATCCTCGCTGAGGGCATCGAGGTACTCATCCATGTCGAGCAGGCCTTCCTCGTTGACCTTGAGCATGGTCACCCGGTATTTGTGCCCGGTCAGCGTCGCGATGTTCTCACAGAGATTTTTCACCGCCGGGTGTTCGACCCGGGTGGTGATGATGTGCCGCCGTTCAGGGTTGGCCCGCAGTGCCGAGAGAATGGCCGTGGAGTCACTCTCCGTGCCGCAACTGGTAAAGATGACCTCGTCGTTTTCACAGCCGATGAACCGGGCGACCCGCTCGCGCGCCTCGCGCACGGCACCGGCCACCTGGCCGCCGAAGGTATGCATGCTTGACGGGTTGCCATACAGATCGGTGAGATAAGGGAGCATCGCCTCGAGTACTTCCGGGGCCACCCGGGTGGTGGCGTTGTTGTCCAGGTAGATGACCGTGCTTGTTTGATTCGTCATTTGACCTCCTCCACCACCAGGCTATCCAGCACCTGTTCCCGCAATTTTCTTTCCACGAACTCCTTGATGGTCGTCTGCGACTTGAAACAACTTGTGCACTGCCCGCGCAACGCCACCATGACAAAGTCCCCATCCACGTCGATCAGTTCGATATCGCCGCCGTCCAACCGCAGGCCCGGTCTGATCTCCCGTTCCAGCACCTCTTCGATCTTCTTGATCTTCTGCAGCGTGGTCATCCGCTGCACCGGTTTTTTCAGGGGAATCACCCGCAATCCCTCGGACACGGTCTGGCGCAGCAGTTCCTGCAGTTTGCCCTCGCACTTGCCGCAACCACCGCCCGCCTTGGTGAAATTGGTTATCTCCTCGACCGAGCGCAGGTTCGATTCCTTGATGGCCCGCACGATCTCCACATCGGTGACCCCGAAGAACTCACAGACCACCTCGCCTTCCGCCTGGGGCAGCGTCAGGCCGCGGTAGTTGGCCAATGCCGCCTCCAGAGCCTCCCGGCCCATCACCGAACAGTGCATTTTTTCCCGTGGCAAGCCGCCGAGATAGGTGGCGATGTCCTCGTTGGTGATCTTTTCCGCTTCGGCGATGGTCATCCCTTTGATCATCTCGGTCAGCGCCGACGAAGAGGCGATGGCGCTGGCACAGCCGAAGGTTTTGAATTTGGCATCAACGATCCGGTCGCCTTCGATCTTGAGCGTCAAACGCAACGCATCGCCGCAGGCCAGCGAGCCGACATCGCCGACCCCGTCGGCGTTCTCGATTTCACCGACATTGCGTGGATTCTGGAAGTGCTCCGTAACCGTATCTGTGTATTCCCACATAGTGTGTACTCCTGAAACGTAATAAATACGAAAAAGACGGCAGGCTCGGCAGCCTGCACGCTCTTACCACCACTGGTCGACCGACCTCGACACGCCCCATCGGCCACGTCGAACAATAACCCTCTCCGATCGCTATAACAACCCCAGATCGGCAAGCAGGGCCCGAGCGGCCGCGACCAGATGGCCGGTGCCGTCGGCAGAGCGCGATTCCACGTAGAAACGGACCTTCGGTTCGGTGCCGGAGGGCCGAATCATCAACCAGGAGCCATCGTCGAAGATCATCTTGCGCCCGTCGATAGCGATGACTTCGCTGATAGTCCGATCCCGATCACCGATGCGCATGACTACGCCGGGCCGATACGAATTGAGCCCGGCCAGGACCCGATCGAGTTCCGCCCCGCTCTTGCTGACCGCCACGCCGTCGCGATCGGGATAAAAGGCGCCGAAGCGGTGCGTCAGTTCCTGCAGCAACTCACCGAGATTTTTGTTCTCGCTGAGCATCATGTCGATGGCCAGGAGCAGCCCGATATAGGCGTCCTTTTCCGGCGTATGGCCGATGATCGAAATGCCGTCCGACTCCTCGAAACAGACGAGCGCTTGGCCGATCACCGGCTTGAACTCCTTGAACCCGACCCTGGTTTCAAAGATCTCTTCCCCCCGCCCGCGGGCAACGGCGTTGACCAGATTGGAAGTGGCCACCGTCTTGGCCACCATCCCCTTTTTCCCTTTACGTTCATGGAGAAAATAATAGGCCAGGGCGCCGAACTGATTCATGCTGATTTCGGTGCTGCCGTCGGTAAACCGGATCCGGTCTCCATCGGGATCGATGATCGCTCCCAGCCGCAGCCGCGACGAGGACGCCGCCAGGGCTCGGCTCACCCCGACCAGGTTGGCGGATGAA
>JAUVWB010000321.1 GCA_030604345.1 Desulfofustis sp.
CGCCGACGCGACTATCAAGGATTTCCTCATCTCCGGCAGCGACACCGCCATCGAAAGCCATCGTCGAAGCAGCCAGGAAATTGCCACGACGGTGGACGAGGCCGTGCAGAAAGCCGATAGCCCGGACGAAAAGCAACGGTTGCAAGCGCTGCAGAACGAATTCGCCACCTATCAGACGACCACCGGGACCTTGATCGAACTGCGCGCCCGCTACATCGACCTGGTGGAACAGCAGCTCCATACGCTCGGGGCGCGCATGGCCGAGGAACTGGCCGCCATGATGGACCAGGGCCGCCGTGACCGCGACGACGTGGCCACCTATCAAGCCGGCATGGCCCTGCGCAATCTGCTCAACGGCCAGATCAACGCCCTCAACTTCCTGCAGTACAGCCGTCCCGCCGACGCCGAACAATGTCTGCAGCATTTGACCCAACTGGCGGAAGAGACCCGCAAGATAAGTAAGCTGGTCTTCGACGAATCGCTTTTGGCTCGCAACCGTTCTGTGGCCACAGATACGACCGCTTACGTGGAAGTATTCCAGCAGGTGGTGGCACTGGTGCAACAGCGGGATGGGTTGGTGGCCGAACTGCTCACCAGCCTGACCCCGGAACTGTCCCGCCAGATGGACGATATCAGACATGCTGCCGCCACCCACCAGGAACAGCTCGGCGGCGACCTGCTCGGCTCCGGCGGTCGGGCCCGCTTCAGCGTGGTGGTGATGGCCGCTGCCGCCCTGCTGTTTGGCGGCGTCTGCGCACTGCTGCTGACCAGAGCCATCACCCGCCCCATTCTGCGCACCGCCGACTTCGCCTCAACCATGGCTACAGGTGACTTCACGCAGCAACTGGCCATCGAACAGCAGGACGAGATCGGCACCATGGCTCGAGCGCTCAACAGCATGGTCAGGGACTTGAAGACCATGCTCACCGACATCATCGACGACACCGCTATCCTCGCCGATTCGTCAACCCAACTGAAAGGGACGGCCGGAGAACTGACCGCCGCCGCCGGAGCGACCTCGACCCGAGCCAGCACCGTGGCCGCCGCCGCCGAGCAGATGAACACCAACATGCAGTCGGTGGCCGGAGCCATGGAGCAGTCGGCACAGAACACCCAGCTGGTGGCCGCCGCCACCGACGAACTCACCGGTACCGTCGACAAGATTGCCGCCAACGCGGAATCGGCACGGGGGATAGCCGTCAGTGCCGTGGCCGCCTCACAGCAGACCAGTCGCCGGATGGACGCCCTGGGCAACGCCGCCACGCAGATCGGCAAGGTGACCGAGACCATCACCGAGATCTCCGAACAGACCAATCTGCTGGCCCTCAACGCCACCATCGAAGCGGCCAGAGCCGGCGAGGCGGGCAAAGGCTTTGCCGTGGTGGCCAACGAGATCAAGGAACTGGCCCGACAGACCGCCGATGCCACCGTGGATATCAGACGACAGATTGAAACCATGCAGGAAACGACCGGAGCAGCCGTCTCCGACATCGCCGAGATCTCCGGCATCATCGACAAGATCAACCAGGTGATCGCCTCCATCGGAGAGGCGGTGGACGAACAGCAGGCGGCCACCAGAGAAATCGCCGGAAAGGTTGCCGAAACGTCTCAGGGCATCGGCGAAGTCAACGAACATGTGGCCCAGAGTTCGGTGGTTGCCGGCGAGATCACCAGAGACATCACCGCGGTCTACCAAGCGGCGGAACGGATGTCCAAAGACTGTAAACTGGTGGCCGAGAGTGCCGATCAACTCAGCGAGTTATCGGCTCGATTAAGCGACATGACCAGCACATTCAAGGTATAGCGCAACCCTGCGGGGTCGGGGCTAGCGCCCCCCGCCAGCGGGATCGGGACGATACCCGTAGAGCAGGCGGCAATACATGGTGCGGATCGGTTGCCCGTCTTTGCTGACGACCAGGTCGAGGATCGGTCCCATACCGGTTATCCGGTTCCGGAAATAGGGGAATTCCACGCGAATCCGGCTGGATGCCACGGCCAGGATGTCCCTGCCCGCCATCTCCGCCGGGTCCGCCCATTGTTCGTACATCTGGGCGTCCCAGGAAAAGAGATGCCAGCCGACCGTCTCCTCGACCGCTTGTCTCTGGGCTTGCTCCGGGCGGTCGGCAGCGATCTTGCTGCGGTAAAAGGCCAGACCACTGCTGATCTGATAGGGATCCATACCGACCACCAGCGGCCTGCTGCCGGTCTCTGCGACTGCGTCTTCCACCAGTTTCTCCACCTCACCGGCCAACCCCTCCCAGCCGACCAGAAAGGGCCGTTTCGGGTAGTCCAGGCCGGGGACCCCGAGCACCGCATAATGCAGCAGACTTCCGTAAGCGACCAGGAGAATGGCCACGGTCCAGAACCAGGCTCGCTGAAACGCGCGCATCAGTTTCAGCTGCCCCTGCCCCGGCAAACCGGTGATGATCGCCCCGAAAAAGGGGAGGACGGCCAGCCACAGGGGACTCGTCCAATTGAGCCGTACCTCGTGCGTCACACTGATGCCGGCGAAAAAGAGTAGCGGTACCGCTGTCATCACCAGCAGGAACAGAAACCGTCTTCGCGTCTCCGGCGCGTTGGTCTCCATCTCCGCACTGCCAAAGCGAGTCAGGTACGATCGCCCGCCCACGAAAAACAACAGCGCCGCCGCTATTCCCACCGGCGTCAGGTTGATACCCAGATAGGCAAGCAGGTAGTGGGTACTGAAGACCGTTGTTCCGTCCAGTCGCAGTTCCTCCCGGGAAACAAACGAGGCCCAGTCGTGCAGATGGTTCCACCAGAGTACCGGCAAAAACAGCACCAGGGCCACGAGTAATGCCCCTAAGGGTTCGGCCCGGGCCAACCAGCGGCGCGCCTGCCGGTCAAGCAACACGAAACAGAGGAGCGCCGGCACCAGGAGGCCGATGGAAAATCCGGCC
>JAUVWB010000185.1 GCA_030604345.1 Desulfofustis sp.
CGGCCACCAGGATGGCCAGGGTATCGATGGACTTGCGCATGTCGGTGACGCCGGGAGCGAGAAAGACCCTGACGCCGCTGTCAACCGGGATCATCGTTGCTCCAGGACCCCAAGCAGTCGCCCCAGGCCGGCCTCGTCGAAGTCTGGTTCGATCTCGAGCAGGCGGCCTTGACCAAGATGGAGACGGAAAACAGGACCTGCCCCCCGCACCAAGGGCAGCGGTACCTCCACCAGCGCGGGCAGGGACGTCCTTGGGCCTGCCGGCCGGAGCTTGCGCACCCAGTAGGTCAGGGCGTGATAGGACAGCCGATGTCGGCGACAGTACTCCTGGCGGGAAAGGCCGCTGCCGCCAAGCGCCCGCACATGCGCCTGCCAGAAGCGAGCCCCGGTCTTTGTCTCGGCTGGTGAAGCAATGCTCATAGTGGACCTCCTTCGTCGTGAACGTTGGCACCACTATGACAGATCAGGGAACGGAAAAACAGATGCGGTTATTTTGACGGTTACCACTTAAAAATTAAAAAATCTTGTTCAGACAAGTGGAGCCACCTCTCTCAAGTTTATCGAGCTTGATGCTGCCACGCCCAAGATTTCCCATTTTGATCAGCGGCCAGCAATTTTCACGCTCGCTGTTTTTATAATTTCCGCCGAGTTGCATCGATTTCAGAATATCACCAAGCTCGGGTGCATCCCAATCCTCCGGAATCACCCCAACCTCGGTCTGCTTATATCCCGCCGGAATGCCCTTCATTGCCCCGCCTCGCGCAAGGACAGTTCCAGCTCATGGCGCAACTGCTCGCGGTCGGGCAGATACAACTGATATTTCTGCACGAACAGCTGGCTGTTCATTTGATAGGTGGCGTATTCCACCAGCAGCTCATCCTTGTTTTTGCTGAGGATGATGCCAATGGGCGGGTTGTCGCCTTCGATGTTTTCCTCGTTGGCAAAGTAGCCCAGATACATATTCATCTGGCCAATGTCCTGATGCTGCACCTCGTTGATCTTGAGGTCGATCAGCACAAAACAGCGCAGGATGCGGTGGTAAAAAACCAGATCATCCTTGTAGTGGGTGTTGTTGATCGTCACCCGGTATTGTCGGCCAACAAAGGTGAAGCCCTTGCCCAATTCCAACAGGAATTGCGGGAGATGATCACACAGCACGGTTTCCAGATGGGTTTCCGAAACGGTATACGGCTCGGAAATTTTGAGGAACTCAAACACATAGGGCTCGCGCAGCAGATCAGCGGGCTGCTCGACAATCTGCCCCTGCGCGGCGAGGTGGAGGATTCCTGCCTTGTCTTTGCTGGCCGCCAGCCGCAGGAAAAGGGCGCTTTCCTTTTGGCGTATCAGTTCGCGCACCGTCCAGCGTTCATGTGCGCACTGCTGCTCATAGAAGCCTCGCTCCAGCTCGTCATCAATTTTCAACAGCTCGACAATGTGCGACCAGCTCAAAAGGTGCGACAGCGTCGCACCTTTTGGATAGGTCAGGTAAAACTGGCGCACGCGGATAAGATTGCTGCGGCTGAACCCCTTGCCGTGGCGCAGGCTCAGATCCTTCGCCAGGCCCGTGAGCAGCGCTTTGCCATAATCGGCTCTGATCTTGCCGTGTTGCTCAAACTCGACAATATGCCGTCCAACCTGCCAATAGGTCGCAATGAGGCGGGCGTTGACGGCCTGCATCGCACCGATTCGACCCTGGGTGTAGGTTTCGGAGATTTGCTCCAGCAGGTTCTGATAGTCATCCGTTCTGGTCAGTTCCATGAGAATCCCATCCTTTTCAAGTGGGCATTCACCTTCTCCTCCAGCTCGGCCACCCGGCAGGCGGCCTGCGGCAGCGGGGTTTCGTAGCGTTCGGCCAATTCCTTCACCCGCTGGGTGAGGGCCTGGCTGATGCGGTCCATCTCGCCATGGATGGCGGAGGCGATGGCGGCCAGCCACTTGTCGTCCACCACCAGGGTCTTGATTTCGCCCTCGCTCAGCCGGGGGTAGTGTCCATAGGCCAGCGCATCGAGCGCCGCTTCAGCCTCTTTCAGGCTTTTTTTGAGCTGGGCCTCCTGGTTGCAGAGCGTCAGCCAGGCGTTGAGGACCGCCGTCTCATCTTGGGCCGACCTGTCGCCCTTGATGGCTTTGAGCCGGGAGGCAACGCCCGCCTTGTTCACCTTGTCGAGTTCGGCAAAGGCCCCTTCCTCGCCGCCGTGCTCCTCCTCCAGCTCGGCCATCTGGGCGGCCAGGCTTTCCAACTGGGCCTCCTGCTCGCGGATGGCCGCCTGCTGGGCGGGGAAATATCGATCAACAATCAGTTGTTTGGGCACCAGATCGCAGGCCCAGCCCTTGTCCTTCTCCTTGCCCTTTTTGTCTTTCTCAATGATCCGGTAGGTCTCGGCCTGCCAGCCATCGGCGGCGATCAGGTAGCAATCATCCTGCATGGTCGCGGCCCAGTAGTCCATCAGGTGCTGGTAGACATCGTATTTGTCGATCAGCGGCTTGTCGGTGTAGTGGGTGAGCAACTCTTCGGCGAGTTCGGCAATGACGCTGTGCGGGTGGCAGCCGGCCTGCAAGCCCTTGAGGGTGGCCGTACTGCGCGCCTGCCAGTCGGCAAACAGCCCGTTCATTCGCTCAATGAAGGCGACAAACTCGGGATGCTCATAGATGGTGGGTTTGATCGCCTGCTTGGGCACAGCCAGATCCAGGTAGCCGGGCCGGTTGGGGGTGAAAAGGGTCTGCCGCAGTTGCGGGCAGACCTGCCAATAGGCCTGCAAGCCATCCACATCCCCACCGGGGATGCCGCCCTTGAGGTGGCCTTCGATGTCCTGGATATCCTCGGCCTGCTGGCTGTCGATATAGCGCGGGATGTTGAGGTTGAACTCGTTCTGCTCGATCTCCTCGATACCCACCAGGCGCGAGTATTTGGGGAGCTCCAGTCGCTTGGTGAATACATCGACGATCTGGTGGATATCGCAGTCGCGCAGGCGGTTCTTGTTGCCATCCTTGAGAAAGCCCCGGCTGGCGTCGATCATGAAAATAGCCTTGCGGCTGTGGGCGTTTTCCTTGTCGATGACGATGATGCAGGCCGGGATGCCGGTGCCGTAGAACAGGTTGGCCGGCAGGCCGATGATGCCCTTGATGGTGCCCCGGCGGATGAGGTTACGGCGGATGTCGGCCTCGGCGTTGCCGCGAAAGAGCACGCCGTGCGGCAGGATGCAGGCCCCTTTGCCCGTGCTTTTCAGCGAGCGGACAATGTGCAGCAGGTAGGCGTAGTCTCCCTGTTTGGCGGGCGGGGCGCCGAAATGTTTGAACCGCTCGTGCGGGTCGTTCTGCGGGTCAATGCCGGTGCTCCAGCGTTTGTCGCTGAACGGCGGATTGGCGACCACATAGTCGAAGGTCTTGAGTTGGCCATCCTCGCTAGTGAACAGGGGATTGGCCAGGGTGTTGCCTTGCTTGATCAGGGCGGTGGGGTTGTCGTGCAGGATCATGTTCATCCTCGCCAGGCCGGAGGTGGCGGCGTCCTTCTCCTGGCCGTAGAGCGTCACCTGGGCGTGGGCGGCATCGCCCACTTTGAGCAGCAGCGACCCCGAACCGCAGGTCGGATCGTAGACGGTGGTGGTGTTGGTAGTCTGCGCCTCGCCGATGCCGATGATCTGGGCCATGATACGGCTGACCTCGGCAGGGGTGTAGAACTGGCCCTTGCTCTTGCCGCTCTCGGTGGCGAAATGGCGCATCAGATATTCGTAGGCGTCGCCGAGGATGTCGTCGCCCTCGGCGCGGTTCTTGCTGAAATCAAGGGCCTTGTGTTCAAAAATGGCGATCAGGTTGGTGAGCCGTTCCACCATCTCCGCGCCGCTGCCCAGCTTGCTCGGATCGTTGAAATCCGGCATGTCGGAGAGTTTGTTGGCATTGGCCAACGGTGCGATGATTTTTTTGTTGATCTGGTCGCCGATGTCGGGCTTGCCCTTGAGGGCGACCATGTCCTGAAAGCTGGCGCCGTCGGGAATGGTGATCGGCGCATAGGGTACACCGGCGTATTTGTCGCTGACGTATTTGACAAACAGCAGCACCAACACGTAGTCTTTGTACTGGCTGGCATCCATGCCGCCGCGCAGTTCATCGCAGGATTGCCAGAGGGAGGAGTAGAGTTCGGATTTTTTCAGGGCCATACAGTCAGCTGCCAGTGCAAGGGCGAGGAAAGAATTTATCGTTCCCCATCAAGAGCAGGGGAAACGAAGAGCTGGATGAAAGAGGGATGCTCATTCTTTCCGGTCAGTTATCAAATTTCGCCATGGTATACCAAACAGGCGATATTGTACAGGGTTAACACCTGAAGATTGCCTGCCTGTTGAGCAAAAAAACCGTATGGAAGACGCGACGATTCGCCAGATTCCATTAAAAACGTCAGCCTTTCAGTCTGAGCCCCGCCGGAGGCAGAGCGCCTCTCCGCCTTCGCCACCTGGAGGTGGAGCATGGCTGGGGGAAAGGGGCAAGGCTGCGAGTGAGC
>JAUVWB010000168.1 GCA_030604345.1 Desulfofustis sp.
CTAGACAATCCCATGGATAACCTGGTCAAGCGGTTGCCGGTCGGCGACCAGGTCCGCCAGGCGCTGGTGGAACGTGGCGGCCCCTTGGCGCCTTATCTCCATTTTGTCGAGAGCCTCGAACGGGCCAGGTGGGAGGAGGTGGAGGCCCTGCTGCGCCGTTTCGGCCTGAACGAAGAGGCCACCGGAGCCATGTACCTGGAGGCCATCGGTTGGGCCGATTGTTTCGAGACTTCAACAGGTTCACCGTGACACGGCGATACCGGCCGGGCAGAGTGAAAATGCGGTGACAAGCCGGGGGATTCACGGTACCTTGGGCGACGGTCGACCCGGCCCGAGCCTCGTGATTGGGCCGGGGGAGATGGCGCAGCTCAGGTGAACAGAGGAGGCTTGTCCGGATTAAGTGTACGTTTTAGCGTCACTGGCAGAGAACCCAGCGATACCCTTCGCCTCCCCGGTAGCAGAGATACGTACGCTTGAGTCGGAACAACCAGAGAGGAAAATAGTGGCGACACCGCCGATTGTCATCGCCAGGGGGGAGCACTGCCCTGGTCCGAAAGAGAGCATCCATTAGTCATGAATCGAAAAACGATAGTCTTCAACGATTGTTTTAAGTCTTTTACCAGAGATCAGGACAAGGCCCTGTCGCCGGAACAAACCATCGAGCGGTTTTTCGAGAGGCTGAAAGGACTTGAGGTGAACATCCTGAGCGAAGTGAGGCGCATCGACAACGGCCGTCTCGATATTCCCGTCTATTTCAGCGTCTGCACCGACGAGGCCCGGGCCCGGACCGGTACCAGAAAGCAGATGGGAAAGGGGGCTTCCCCTGTACAGGCCAAAGCCTCGGCGTGCATGGAGCTTGCCGAGAGATTTTCTTTTTTTTCCTATCTCCATGATGAGAACAATTTCATCCGGGGCGACTATCGTCACGTCCGCAGTCTTGGCGTCCCGGTCTTGGAACCTCAGTGGCTGCTTCGTTCGGTCGGTGATACCCGGTTGAGCACCAGTCACTTGGAACAGCTCCTGCAGGACATTCCCTTGCGCTGGTGCTGGTCCACCAATATTTCCACGGGGGAGCCGCTGCTGCTGCCCCTTTCCTGGTTCTATGCCATCAACGAGTTCAACGGCTGCTCCGCCGGGAACACCCTGGAAGAAGCGGCCCTGCAGGGAATCTGCGAGGTCGTCGAACGGCACGTCTGCTCGCTGATCAACCAGTACCGGATGGTGACGCCGCAGATAGATCTGGAGTCGTTGAGTGATCCGGTAGCCCGGCAACTCATCGAAAAGTTTCGTCGTACCGGGATCGATCTCTATCTCAACGATTTCAGTCTGGACACCGGTATCAGTACGGTCGGCGCTCTGGCAGTCGACCGCTCCACCTTTCCCGCAGCCAGTGAGATCGTCTATACGGCCGGAACCATGACCCATCCGGAAAAGGCGTTGATCCGGGCGGTTACCGAAATTGCCCAATTGGCCGGGGACTTCAATACCGGGTCCAACTATGTGGCCTCCGGTTTGCCCAAGCCTCTGTCCATGGATGAGGTGGCGTATATGACCCGGAGTGATCGGCGGACGACGGTCGACCGGATGAGTGATCTGTCCGATGCCAATATGCGCGTGGAGATCGAACGTTGCCTGGAAGCCTTGCGTCGCAGCGGCATGGAGGTCTTCATGATCGACGTTTCCCATCCCCGTCTCGAGATTCCGGCGCTCTACACCATTATTCCCGGCGCCCATTTCCGGGAACGTTCGATCCGTCGGGATGCCGGCCTCTTCGCCGCCAAACTGCTGCACGATCTCTGCGATGACCGGGAACTGCTCCATACCGGTCTGGAGCGGATGGCCACGCTTCTGCCGGATGCCTACTATCTCTCGTTCTATCGGGGCATCGCGCAGCTGACCGATGGCCGTTACGCGGCCGCCGTCGAGCAGTTCCAGCGGGCGCTGGCACTGCACCCGGAGAAGGAAGACCGCACTTCGATCCTGGCCTATCAGGGACAGGCCCTCAAGGAGGTGCACTGTTATGACGAGGCGATTGAGGTCTTGCGCCTGGGTCTTGAGGAAGATGAAGAGCGGCCCGACATCCACAACCTGCTCGGCTTTTGTCATTTTAAAAAGGAACAATACGAAAGAGCCATTACTCACTTTGAGCGCGCTGTCGCCCTCAATCCCGCCTCGGCCATGGACTATGCCAATCTCGGTGTCAACCATCGTCGTCTGGGCAATCGGGATGAGGCGGTTCATTATTTCACTCTGGCGGTGACCATGGACCCATCCATTGATTTCGCCCGCAGCCAGCTTGAGGAGTTGCTCGAAGAGTCATGAGGGAAGGGGGGACCATCTGGGTGCTCATGGCCAGGACGACTGCGGTCCTGGTAGTGTTGGTCGGATTGTGGAGTACCGCAGCCGAAGCGGCCGATGCGGCTGATGACGGGCGAGCCGTTGCGCTGAAAAATGAGGCAAAGCTCGCCTATTGGGGGATCGGGGAACGGCAGGACTACCGGCGCGCCCTGGCACTCTACGAGCAGGCTGCGGCGCTGGGAGATGTGGAAGCGAGCTACATAGCCGGTGGGATGTACTACACCGGCAAGGGCGCCCCGAGAAATTTATTCAAGGCCTTCACCTATCTCGACTACGCCGCTTCTCAGGGGCAGAGCTCGACTGATGCGCAGCGGGCCCTGGCCCAATTCTATCTGCTCGGTACGGTGGTGCCGCAGAACTATGCCAAGGCCGCTGAATGGTATGAGACGGCAGCCGCGGCCGGTGACCCGGAGGCCGAAGTGGAGCTTGGGGTGTTGTTGTTTGCCGGTCGCGGGGTCGAGCAGGACTATGAGCGCGCCTATGAGTTGTTTCAACGGGCGGCGTATCGGAATAACCAGCTTGCCCAGTACAATCTGGGGATCATGTGGTTTACCGGCAACGGCGTCCCTCAGCTTGATTTAACCAAGGCCTACGCCTGGTTCAGTGTGGCGGCTGGCAATGGCCTTGCCGATGCCGCTCAGGCTCGGGATTACGTGGCCGGCACTCTGAACGAATCGGAGCTGAACCGGGGCCAGGCGGAGGCGTCCCGGATTTTCATCGAGCTGCAGCGTCAACGGTTGCCGGCCGCTGCGGCCAACGAGCCACGGTAGCAAAGCGGCAAGACCTTTACCCATGGACCGGAAGCGATGACAATCGCGGTGTGCGCCATCACCGAACAGGGGCGGCGTCTGGCCGAGAAGATCACGGCCGGCCTTGGCTCCGCCGTCCTGCTACCGAACGGGAAGGGGGTCCGATCGACCATCGAGCAGGCCTGGGATCGTTACGACGGATTGGTCTGCATCATGGCCGCCGGCATTGTGGTGCGCTGTATCGCCGGCCTGTGTAGAAATAAACGGATCGACCCGGCAGTAGTGGTGGTCGATGACAGGGGTGAACATGTCATTGCGCTGCTGTCCGGTCATCTGGGCGGGGCCAATGGTCTGGCGAAAGAGATCGCCGCCGCTATCGGCGGCAGACCGGTCATCACCACGGGATCGGATGTCTCCGGGCATACGGCTCTGGATCTATGGGCGGAGGAACACGGCCTGGCGGTGGTCAATCCGGAGCTTCTGCCGGAGCTTGGCACCAGGCTGCTCGATCGGGGGACGCTCAAGGTCTTCATGGATGGTGGCCGGAAACTTCCGCTCCCCTCTGATTTTCTGGGGTGCGCGCAACGTCAGGAGGCGGACGTGGTGATCGCGCCCCAAGGAGAAGTGCCGAACTCGGCGCTGTGGCTGCTTCCCCGTTGTCGTTATCTCGGGCTTGGCTGCCGCAAAGGAGCACCGGTGGCCGATTTTGAAGCGGCTCTCGATGACCTGCAACACCGTTTTGACCTCGACCCGCGAAGCATTGCCGCCGTCGCCAGCATCGATGTGAAGCGATGGGAACCGGGCCTGCGGCAGTTTGCCGAGGTCCATCGCTGGCCGCTTCGTTTTTTCAGCAAAGACCAATTGAATCTGGCCGAGGCGCCATCGGTTTCGCCCACCGTATTTGCCAAAGTCGGCGCCCACAGCGTCTGTGAGGCGGCGGCGCTGCTGGCCGCCCGGACGTTAGAAAAGCCAGCGAAATTGATCATCAACAAGGTGAAATGGAAGACAATAACGGCAGCGGTAGCCCAGCGGGAAGAGTGAGCGTTGTGGGCATTGGCCCCGGATCCGCCGATTATCTGACTCCTGTCGCCAAGGCGGCGATTCTTGCCAGCGAGGTGGTGCTCGGGTATCGGACCTACCTGCATCTGATCGAGCCGCTGTTGGCCGGCAAACAGGTGATCGGTTCGTCGATGATGCAGGAAGTCGAACGGGTCCAGACCGCCCTGCAATTGGCCGAACAAGGCGCCAAGGTGGCTCTGGTGTCGGGCGGGGATCCGGGTATTTATGCCATGGCCGGCCTGGTCTACGAAATCGCGGCCGAACGCGACAGCCCCGCGGATATCGCCATAGTTGCCGGTGTGGCTGCGTTGAACAGCTGTGCGGAGCGGCTCGGAGCGCCGCTGATGCACGACTTCGCCGCCATCAGTCTGTCTGATCTGTTGACCCCGTGGGCGGTCATCGAGCGTCGGCTCGAGGCCGCTGCTGTCGCCGATTTCGTCATTGTACTGTACAACCCGAAGTCCAAGAAACGGGCCCATCACCTGCCGCGGGCCCTGGAAATTATCGGCTCGCACCGAAACCCCGAGACCCCGGTGGGGATGGTGACGGCCGCCACCCGGGATGGCGAGCGTACCCTGATTGCCCCGCTGCGGGAGTTTGACC
>JAUVWB010000380.1 GCA_030604345.1 Desulfofustis sp.
ATCAGGTTTTTCTTGAGAAAACCGATGGCCAGCCTTTTCGTGAAATCGGTATCGATCGATGGAGGCAGAACCGGGATCACCACCATACGAAATTGTTCCGCCAGCACCTGCAGCAGGTCCATTTCCCGGATCGCCTTCTGCCGGATGAGGATGTCCCCGAGCTTGCCGCCACTCTTTTTCTGCAACGCATAGGCCTGCTGCAAGGCTTCTTCGGTGAGGCCGGCACGGCTGACCAGCACTGTTCCCAACCTGTCGTTCATACCTTCCATCCCACGTTCAGTCGGTGCCGGGCCTGCCCTTCGGCCCGCCGTCCGTTCAAGGTCTCTGGCCGCGGCCGAAAGCGAAAATCGGCCCAGTCAGATTGCCGCGAATGGTGCAGGGGATCGGTCCCTCGCCATAGGTCTTGCCCAGCAGGGCAAACGAGCGGGCCAGGTGACTCTGGCGGCTGAGGTACTCCGGTTGCGCCTGAAACTCGCCGAAGACCTCGATTTCGCTCTCTTCCCACGGCCTGTTGAGCCGCACCTGACCACTGAAGGAACCCGTATATGAAGGGCCTGTCGCCTGCCCCCGGGACAGCGATACCAGCGTTCCGGAGGCATCTATCTGCACCGACAGCGCCGTAAAGTACAGGCTTTTTTCCCTGAGGATCGGTCGTTTCAGTGGAAATTGCAGATCTTCGATGCGAACGGCCCCCTGCAGGGTACCGGAATCCTGTTGACGCAGCGATTTACGGTACGTGCCGGTAAAGGTCACGCTACCCCCGAATTGACGCTCCAATCGATCAGCAAGACCGGGCAAACGAGCCAAATCCATTCCCTGAACCGCCACCGCAGGCAGATGCAGCATCTGCTGCTGCTGATCGTAACGAACCTCTCCGGTCACCTCGGCCCCCAGCACGTTGAACCGAGCGGAAAAGCCGCTTAACGGATGCTGGCGGTCAATTTCGACCACCACCTCTTCGATCGGCACCGGTATTCCCGCCGCCTCGTGGTCTATTTGGACGCCCTCAAAGACCACAGCGGCAGGATAGCGCATGGAGACATCGTTTATCGACCAGGTCGATCCGGGAAAAGCCTGCTCCAGGCGCATGACGGCACCAGTAAGAAAAAGATCTTTCGGAAACCTCACCACCAGCAGGACTGCCGTCACCACCACCGCATAGAAAACAAAGAAGGTCACCAGAAGAACGGTCTTGCGCATTTCCACACCTGGCGAAAAAAAGCTCCAGCGAAAACGTCGAGCCGAGAAACGAGTACCGCCCCGACCGCTGTTGTCATGCTAAGCCCTCTTTTCGACAAAGACAACAGGAAAAGAGCCCACCCAACACCTTGGCCGGCTGGCACTCCCAGGTCGGGGTCGATCTGTAGTGCCCGACCCGGCAGCATCATCGGACAGCCGAGGGGACACGATCACGCCGCCGAAATGGTGGGCAAACAAGCATGGCAATGGCTCCCGATTTATCCTATAATGTCGACAATGAGGCCTGCAGGCAGGCCGCCCCGCCGGTTGTTCGCCGTGGATCGTGATCATGTACAAACATCATTTCGGCTTTAACGAGAATCCTTTTTCCATCGCTCCCGATCCGCGTTATCTTTTCATGAGCGAACGGCACCAGGAGGCGTTGGCGCATCTGAGCTTCGGCGCCGCATCGGACGGTTGCATCATTTTGCTGACGGGCGAGGTTGGCACCGGCAAGACCACTATCTGCCGCCGTTTCATCGAGAGCCTGGACCCCGCCACCGATGTGGCCATGGTCCTCAACCCGAAGCTGACCGCCGATGAACTGCTGGCCGCCATCTGTGACGAATTCAGGATCGATCGTCCGCCGGAACCGTCCTCCACCCGACAGCTGCTGAACCGGCTCAACAAGTTCCTCCTACAAGGCCACGCCAACAATCGGCAGGCACTGCTGATCGTCGATGAAGCACAACATCTCGACCGGGATGTTCTGGAGATGATGCGCCTTTTGACCAACCTGGAAACCGACCGGCACAAGCTTCTGAAAATCGTCCTGCTCGGCCAGTCGGAGTTGGCGACCCTGCTCGCCCGCCCCGAAATGAGACAGATCACGCAACGGATCACCAGTAGATACCACCTGAAAGGGCTGCAGCGAAGCGATCTCCCCGGCTATATCCAGCACCGCATCAGCGTGGCCGGCGGCGGCCGGACCCGGCTGTTCAACGATGCGGCCATAAAGAGCATCTTCTCCTTGACCGGAGGCATCCCACGCCTGGTCAACAGCCTCTGCGACCGCTCGCTGCTGGGCGCCTACACTGAGGGCAAGACCCGGG
>JAUVWB010000023.1 GCA_030604345.1 Desulfofustis sp.
CCGTACAGGGCATTGAGGAACTATGCAAACTGGGAGTCGTTCCGCGGATGGGAATCTTCCGGCCTATTCCCGGAACCCATCTGGAAAAACATCCAACTCCGAGCCCCGGATATCTGGTTCACATTTACCGGAAACTGCGCGAATTAACGATGCAATATGGCGTAGACACCGGTTGCGCGGGATGTGGCCGCACCTTTGTCGGCACCAAGGAGTACGACGGCGTCAATCCGATCATGCCGGAAATCACCGACGCTGATCTGGATAAGGCTGGTATCGACCTCAATCAAGACTGATCTGAATCGATATCGACAGCCATCCGTTCACCTTCGTCGCACTGAGAGCCGTGCCGATTTATCAATGAAACGATAGATCGGCACGTATTTCCTGGTGGCTGCTGCCTGTCAGCAACGAGAGGCCTGCAATGACTTTCACTGTTCTGATACTCATGTCTTTTCTCGGGGCCCTGCTGACTGCCATCGTCGGTATGGGAGGAGGCATGATGTTGATCGCCATTATGCCGGGAATCGTTCCTACTGCCGCCATCATCCCGTTACATGGAGCAATACAATTTGCAAGCAATATCAGCAGAGTGATCATAGACATTCGCTCGCTGAACGGGAAGATCGTGGCTCAATGGTTTATCGGAACCTGCGTGGGTGCTACATTGGCCGCCCCCTTGGTCAGAAACTTCCCCTTGGACTATTTGCCGCTGTTGCTTGGCGTATTTATCCTGCTTTTTACCTGGACACCGAAAGAACGGTTTTTCTACCGAATCCCCTGTCAATACTTCGGCCTTGGTCTTATTACCGCTTTTCTCTCTTTGTTCGTTGGCGCCACTGGCCCGATGGGTTTAACGGCAATCATTCGCGAAAAAATGAGCACCAACACTCTGATCGCCACTAGCAGCGCCATGAACGCATCAGTCCAAGGAGCCAAAGTAGGCGCATTTCTTGCGATCGGTTTCTCATTTGTGCCTTATCTTGATCTGCTGATCAGCGTCATCGTGGCGGTTACCGTCGGCTCACTGGTCGGCAAAGTGATTCGGTCGCGGTTGCCGGCTGAAAGGCTCCTTCTCGCCGTTAAGATTTTACTGTCACTGCTCGCCGTACGAATGATCATCACGTCCCTCATGTGAGTGACATGACACGAACCATATGGTAGCGCCTATGACCATAACCTCTTGTTCCTTCGACCACCTGCACATTGTCTGCCTCGACCTTGAGGCGATGATCGACTTCTGGACCGAAGCGCTAGGTGGTAAACTTGTTGCCAGACGGCCGTTCGACACTGCCGCCGGCGCAGTCATTGATTTGGATGAGGTCGCCATATACCTGCGGTTGCCAAAGGCTGAAGAACGACTAGATCCTTCCCCACAGAACACCTTTGGCTACCATCATGTAGGCTTGATCACGGACAATTTCTCTGTTGCTGTGAGCCGATTAATCGATTACGGATGTCAAGTATTATCCGGCAATGTCGCCGGAACGACGGTGTTTCTTCGCGGTCCGGAAGACATCGTCGTTGAGCTCAAAAAGCGCACCTGAATGATACACCCAAGAACGTGAAGCCTTTTGCAGTCTAAGAAACCGGCCACCTGTTCATCAGGAGAACCACGATTTCAATCGCCATACCGGCAACAGACCAGCGTACCGCAACATGACCTTTCAAAAAATCGAACCTAAGAAAAAAAGTCAGATGGCCACGGAAATGCTCCTTGACGTCATCAAGACCAAACAATTCAAGCCCGGTGACAAACTACCGCCGGAACGCATCATGGCCGCCGAAATGGGCGTCAGCCGCAACACCCTTCGAGAGGCCGTCGCCGCTCTGCAGATTCTCGGCATTCTCGAGGTCCGACACAGCCAAGGAAACTTCGTCGTCAACCTCAACGAAACCGAAAACAGAAACTCTATTCTGGAAAACATTTTCGCAACCAACGACGACCCGTTCACCACCATCGACGCCCGCCTTGCTTTCGAGCCGGGAGTTGCCGCAATGGCCTGTGAACTAGCCACAGATCAGGACCTCAAAACAATCGGGAGCGACTTGCAGCAGGTTGTTTCCGCCATCAAACGTAACGATCTCAACGACTATTCTCTGGCGGACTATAATTTTCATCTCAACATCGCTCACTGCACTCACAATCAGATCATCATCCAGACCATCCAGTGCATCATCCGTACGCTGACACAGCCGCTTTGGAGATCTATGAAACAGGGTATAGCCGCTACTGACGTGATCAGATCCGTTCGCATTGCCGAACATGAGTTGATCCATCAGGCCCTTCTCGCCCGAGATGCGGCACAGGCTCAAGAACATGTTCGCCGCCACCTGCAGCATTCCAAAGATCGATTACTTTTTGAAATAGAAAATGGTGACGTGACATCCCATTCGTCGACCACCGACACGGCCAGTTGAACGTTTACGAATACTGTTTTTTCTCTCCAGCTTGCAGGAAACGGCCTATGACAACAACCCGTGAAAGCGGCCTCAGTCTCCAATTATTCAATGCCTTTCAGCATGTTCGCAACAGACCGCTGCCCGAAGCGGTGGAGCACAAAGCAAAGTGTTGCATACTCGATTTCCTGGCCGCCTCCTTTGGTGCCGCGTCCTCCGAATCAACGGCCATCGCTGGAAACATTGCCGCCCAACTCGGGGACGGCACCTGCACCCTACTGGGGCGTCGGGAAAAAGCAAGCCCGTTGGCCGCCTGTCTTCATAATGGCATGGTTGCGCATGCCGAGGAACTCGATGATTCGCACCGCTATGTTTCCGGTCTGCATCTTGGCGCTGTGGTCATCCCTCCTGCGCTTGCCATCGCCGAGGAACGAGATCTCGACGGCATCAGTTTTCTGACGGCCATCGTGTGCGGGTACGAGATCGCCGGCCGAATCTGCCGCTGCATTGACCAGGCTCATCGCGCCCGAGGTTTCCACTCAACGGGAACCATTGGTCCTTTCGGCGCTTGTGCTGCTGCTGCAGCCTCCTTAAATTTCGACGAAAAGGTATTTCTCAACGCCATCGGCATCACCGCGTCGACCGCCGCAGGTTTGTTTGCTTTCCTTGAGAACGGCGCAACCGTCAAGCACTTTCATCCCGGACGTGCTGCATTTGACGGCTTGCTGTGCGCCTTACTCGCCCAACAGGGGCTGACCGGTCCCATCAACGTTTTCGAGGCACGCGAAGGATTTTTCAAGGCCTACGCCGACTCCTATGACGCCGCCCCGCTCTATCAGACACCTGAATCGTACGAAATCACCTGTGCGTATCACAAGATGCACTCCTCGTGTGGCCACTCGTTTCCAGCCATCGATGCGGCGCTGGAACTGCGTCGCCAGCTCGAGACTCGCTGGGAGGATATTGCTCACATCGAGTTTGGCACCTACCGTGCTGCCGCCGTGCTGAACAACCGTAGACCGAAGAATCTGCAGGAAGCCCGCTTTTCCATCCCGATGCTCATAGCACTTGCTTGCATGCACGGCAGTATCAATCGCACCGACCTCACCGATACTATATTAGACGACAATAAACTGCTGAACCTAGCCGCTCGCGTGACCGTTGTAGAGGAAGAAGCGCTCCAGGAGGCCTTTCCCCGGTTGCGGGCAGGCATCCTGCGCGCAACCCTGCGATCCGGGCAGGAAATCTGCATCCGCATCGACGCCCCACGAGGGATGCCGGACAACCCTGTTTCCTTTTCGGAGCTATGCGACAAATTCATAGCTGAATCGGCGGCCGTTCTTTCTCCAGCCGCACAGCAGACAATCATCGATACCGTTCAAGACGTCGACAACCTCTCATCGATTCGGCACTTGAGTCAGTTATTGTCACCCTCTGTTAACCACTCAAACAGATGATGGCTATGGATATTGCATTTATCGGCTTCGGCGGAGCTGCTTATGGCATTGCAAAAGGCCTCAAACAGGAAGGAATCGGGACTATCTTCTATTATACGCGATCCTGGAACACCCCGCCGTATGATCGCGTTATCGCTCAGCGGGCGGACGAAACCGGAGCCGTATTGCGAACCAATCTGCAGGAACTTGCAGAGGCTGCCGACTGTATTATGTCCTGTGTCACCGGCTCGGCGGCACCGACTGTTGCCGCCGAGATAGCTCCCTACTTGCGTGACCGGCACCTATACGTGGATCTCAACACTGCGGAACCAGACATCAAAAAAACCGTGGCGACAATTGTCAAGCCTACCGGGGCCTCTTTTGTCGATGCTGCCATGATGGGCGGCATTCCTACCTTTCTCCACAAAGTACCTATTCTTGCGTCAGGAGATGGAGCTTACCGAGTCAAACAAGCGTTCGAACCCTTCGGCATGAACATCGGCGTAATCGGCGATGAACCGGGGCAAGCGGCCGCCATCAAAATGTTTCGCAGCATATTCATGAAAGGCATGCTCGCGCTGCTTCTTGAAGTTATGGGAGCTTCCAAAAAATATCATGCTACCGACACCGTCCTTGCCTCAATCGCAGAAACGATGGACAAGAACCGGTTCATGGAGACAGCTCGACGGGTGGTGACCAAAGGTGTCGTCAACCCGGAACGAATGGCCCGCGAAATGGAAGGGGTCGTCAAGACCCTCGAGAATCTATCCGTCTCCGCCACCATGTCATCAGCCACCCGGGATAAGCTCCTATGGTGCGCACAGTTCGGCCTTCGAGAACGTTTTGGCGGTGCCATTCCCGAAACCCTCGCGGCTGTCCTCGAAGAACTCTAGGGGCCAGCTCCGGCCATACGTTTTGTCTCATTGCAGCTAATTATGGCAACTGGTATCTTTCCGGGCTTCATTGCAATCTTTTGACATGATACAGACCGTGAACCCCTTTCCATTCTAAGCCTATCGGTTCGACATCTCTTTAGAGGACAAAGCACGTGCCCCGACTTGCCCAACACCGCATGTACGTGTTTCTACTCGTGCTGACCATCTGCAATACGGCGGGTTTGCAGGTCTGGCAGACGCTCTTTGACAACTTCGCGGTCCATGTGGTGCAGCTACATGGTCATCATATCGGCATTATCCAGTCGGTGCGGGAGATCCCCGGGCTCCTGTCGCTGTTGGTCGTTTACCTGCTGCTGATCATCAGGGAACACCGGTTGTCCGCCTTGTCGGTGCTGCTGCTCGGTATCGGTGTGTCGCTCACCGGGCTGCTGCCGTCCTTTGCCGGGGTTATCCTGACCACCCTGGTGATGAGCTTCGGCTTCCACTACTTTGAGACCACCAACCAGTCGCTGACCCTGCAGTATTTCGACAAACAGACGGCGCCGCTGATCTTCGGCCGTTTGCGCAGCTCCACGGCAGCGACCAATGTCGTCGTCGGCCTCGTCATCCTGGCACTGTCGCCGCGCCTGGCGTTCGACCAGCTCTACCTGCTGTTCGGCCTGTTCATCATCGCCGCCTCCTGCTGGGCCCTGCTGCAGAACCCGACCGACCACACCCTGCCGCCGCAGCGCAAGAACATGGTGTTCCGTCGCCGCTATTGGCTCTACTATGCCCTGACCTTCATGGCCGGGGCCCGCCGCCAGATCTTCGTCGCCTTCGCGGTGTTTTTGATGGTCAAGAAGTTCTCGTTTTCCGTCTCCGAAATCGCCCTGCTCTTTCTGGTGAACAATCTGGTGAATTTCTTTCTGAGCCGGCTCATCGGCCACTGCATCGTTCGGTTTGGCGAACGAAAGGTCCTGAGTCTCGAGTACTTCAGTCTGATCATCATCTTCATCGCCTATGCACTGACCGACTCGAAACTCCTGATCGCCTGCCTCTACATTCTCGATCACATCTTTTTCAATTTCGCCATCGCCATCCGCACCTTCTTCCAGAAAATCAGCGATCCCCAGGACATCGCTCCGAGCATGGCGGTGGGTTTCACCATCAACCATATCGCCGCCGTCTTTCTACCGGCCCTCGGCGGGCTTCTCTGGCTGGTCGACTATCGCCTGGTCTTCTTTGCTGGCGCCGCCATGAGTCTGATTTCGCTGTTGCTGGTACAATTGATCTCCGGTCAGCTGGCCCGTCACGGGGAGTGAAGGCTGCCCGGTCGGACGATATACCTGGCTCGGACCATTCACAGATCGACCGATCGTTGTTACCATAACCGGTAACCCATTATCCGGGAGGAGTTCATGCAAACAAGTCCTAATCTGGTGCTGATCGGCATGCCGGGATCGGGCAAAAGCACGGTCGGGGTCATCCTCGCCAAGCAGCTCAGCCGTCCCTACCTGGACAGTGATATCCTGATCCAACTGACCGAAAAACGATCACTGCAGGACATCGTCGACCAGGCTGGATACCTGGTCCTGCGCGACATCGAAGAGCGGGTCCTGCTCGGTATCCAATGCGACAATCATGTGATCGCCACCGGCGGTAGTGCCGCCTACAGCGAACCGGCGATGAACCACCTGCGCCATAACGGCATCATCATTTTCCTCGATGCCAGCCTCGACACGCTGCGCCGACGCATCCACAACTATGACACCCGCGGATTGGCCACGCGGCCCGAACAGAGCTTTGCCGATCTTTTCCGGGAGCGGTTCGAGCTGTACACACGTTATGCCGATATCACCATCGACTGCAACGACACCGATCAGGAACAAGTATGCCAGACCATTGTTGCCAGGCTGGAGGACTTCGCCGACCATGACACGCAGCGATAAGCATAAGCACCCCAGCGCACTCGTACCGGACCCCACCGCTTGGCGCCTACCGAACAACCAGCAGGAAGGAGAAACCCCATGAACATCCTCATCACCGGCGCATCCGGCCTGGTAGGCAGCGCCCTGGCCGAGTTTCTTTTCGCCGCTGGACATTCCTTCTTCAGCCTGCAGCGCAACCAAGACAAGGCCTCCGGCAAATTCTGGAACTTCGAGCGGCTCACCGCCGACCAGACGGAACCGTTTGACGCCGTCGTGCACTTGGCCGGCGAAAATATCGCCACCGGGCGCTGGACCAGCAGCAAGAAAAAGCGGATACTCAACAGCCGGATCGACGGGACCACGGAACTGGCACGCTACCTGGCAGGACTGGAACATAAACCGAAGGTATTCTTCTCCGCCTCGGCAATCGGGTATTACGGTAGCCGGGGCACCGAGATCGTCACCGAAACCAGCGCCGGCGGCTCCAATTTCGTTGCCGAGGTCTGCCGTGCCTGGGAGCAGGCGGCCGACCCGGCGCGGCAGGCCGGCATCCGGGTGGTCCACGGTCGCATCGGCATGGTGCTCAGCGGCAAGGGCGGTTCCCTGCAGACCATGCTACCCTCTTTCAAGCTGGGGATCGCCGGCATCGTCGGCAGCGGCGAACAATATATCAGCTGGACCGGGATCGAAGACCTGGTGCGGATGATCCTGTTTGTGCTGGAACGCGACGACATCAGTGGGCCGGTCAACCTGGTCGCCCCCGAAGCGGTAACCAACCGGGAGTTCACCAAGACGCTCGGTGCCATCCTGGGCCGACCGACGGTGATGAAAATGCCGGCCTTCGTGGCCCGAACGGTCTTCGGCCAGATGGCCGACGAGCTGATCCTCTCCTCCATCCGCGTCAAACCGCAGGTCCTCGAAAAAGCCGGCTACCGGTTCCAACAGCCGGAACTGGAACAGGCGCTGCGCTCCTGCCTCGCCTGAAGAAACGCTTGAGCTGCCGTGACCCGGCCCCGCATCCGGTCCGGTCACGGCAGCCCGCAAAGATTGGTTAGCCGGTGATTCGCGCCAGCGCCTCTTCGTAGCGCTGCCTCGTCTTGTCGAGGATATCCCGCGGCAGGGCCGGCGGCGGCGGATTCTTGTCCCAGGTAAGCGAACTGAGATAGTCGCGGAGGAACTGCTTGTCGAAACTCGGCTGCCCGGCGCCGGGACGATATTCGTCCAGCGGCCAGAATCGCGAGGAATCGGGGGTCAGCACCTCATCGATGAGGATCAGCCGGCCGTCCAGCTCGCCCAACTCGAACTTGGTGTCGGCGATGATGATCCCCTTGGTCAAGGCATAGTCGGCCGCCTTTTGATAGAGACGTACGCTGATATCGGCCAGATCCTTGGCCCGCTGGTCGCCGACGATCTGTTGCAGCCGCTCCAACGAGATGTTTTCGTCATGATCACCGATCTCCGCCTTGGTGGACGGGGTGAACAACGGTTCAGGGAAACGATCGGACTCCCTCAAGCCGGCCGGCAGCTTGAACCCGCAGACGGTAGTGTCCTTCTTGTAGGCGCTCCAGAAGGATCCGGAGAGATAGCCGCGGACGATGCATTCCACCGGCAGCGGCCGGGTCTTCTTGACCAGCATGGAACGACCGGCCAGGATCGCGGCGTGGGGCCGGCAGGCCTCCGGGTATTCGGCCGGGTCGGCGCTGATCAGGTGATTCTCGACGATGTCCCCGAGCAGGTCGAACCAGAACAGGGACAATGCGGTCAAGACCTTGCCTTTGCCGGGGATGGGATCGCTCATCACCACGTCATAGGCGGAGATGCGATCGGTGGCCACCATCAGCAGTTTGTCGTCGTGGCCGGCGATGGCATACATATCGCGGACCTTGCCGCGATGGATCAGTTGCAACCCGGAGAAATCGGTGTTCAATACAGCTTCAGTCATGGCGTGCTCCTCCTCTGCATCCAGCCATATCGGAACCTTGAAAAATTTTACATTTCATATTCTTCAAGCTCCCCTCATGGCCTTTGCGTATGGTTTGGGTATTGTTTTTGATATTTTTCCAGCACCGTATTGTCATACTGCGGACAGGCCGGATTATGATAGGCCACCAACTTCGCGGTCAGCGAACCGATGAGCAATTTCGAGTTGACCAGCACCGGGACCCGGCATTCGTCATCGGTATACCAGATTACCGTATCGCCCCGTTTGTCGTAAAGTCCGCTGAACTTCATGATCGGCTCGACCACCACCGTGTCCACCGTATCGAACAGCGTCTCGTTCAGCTGTTCCCTGGTTCGGACCATGACCACCACCTCGTTGCGCTGATGATCGGCAAAGGTGGAGACGATGAACGGCTGGCCCGGTTCGAGCGGCATGATCCGGCTGGCAAAAAACGAAGAAAACTCGTTCTGGATATCACCGCCAACCTGGTAAATCTCGGCCGGCTTGTCGTTATGCCAGTAGGCGATTCTGCCGCGCTTCTGGTCATATTTCGTGATCCGGTGGGCCTCGTAACTGAACCCCTCCTTCTGCCAGACCTCGTAATAATAGGGCAGCCGCTGCGGCCCGGAAACCTTGGTCAGGTGGACGTCCTCGATCGGATAGATGGCAGAAAACAAACCGTCTTCGGTGGTCACCCGGGAATGAATCTGAAAAGCGTCGGGCCGCTCCTCCAGCCTGCTCAGCTCCAGATGCAACTCCCCGAGCTTGAGCCCGCCGGTGTAGGAGACATCGAAGCGGAACGTCTCGGTGCCGGCATAGGCGGTGGGAATCAACGCCGGGTCGATACGGCCGCGCGGAATCTGCTCAATTGATCGCTCAGGCGCCGGCGCCTCGGCCGCCGCGAGCGTAAGAAAACAAGCGAGCACCAGTTGAAGTACGACCACGATCGATGCTCGTTTCATCATCGTTCAACCGGTTGCCAGCGCCAGCCAGGTGGCACAGAAGATGGCGATGGAGATGAGCCCGTTCATGGAGAAGAACGAGGCGTGGATCCGTGACAGATCGGTGGGACTGACGATCAGGTGCTGGTAGAGCAGGGCCCCGGCCGTTACCACCAGACCGGCGAAGTACCAAGCATTCAGATCCTGCTGCCAGCCGGTTGCGAAAAAGGACAGGAAGGCAAGGAGATGAAAGACCCCGGCCAGCCGGAAGGCGTTCTTGCGGCCGAGCCGTGACGGCAGCGAATAGAGACCGGTCCGCCGGTCGAAATCGGCATCGAGACAGGCGTACACGGTATCGAAGCCGGCCACCCAGAAGATCACCCCACCGACAATACCCACGGATAGCCTGACAGAGAGCCGGTTACCGCCACCCAGCCGCCCAGCGGCGCAAAAGACAGCGCCAGGCCGAGAATCAAATGGCACAAAGCGGTGAAGCGCTTGGTCAGGGAATAGACCAGGGTCAGCGACAGGGCCAGTGGCGCCAGTTGCAGGGTGAGCCGGTTGAGCTGCCAGCAGGCCAGAAAAAACAGCACGCCCGAGCCAACCGTCAACAACCAGGCCTCGCCCCGTTTGACCGCGCCGGTGGGCAACGCCCGCTCGGCGGTGCGTGGATTGGCGGCATCGAAACGATGGTCAACGATCCGGTTGAAGGCCATGGCGCAGGTCCGGGCGCCGACCATGGCGACGACGATCCAGAAAAAGGTCGACCACCGGGGCAGCCCCCCGGCAGCGAGAAAGGCGCCGGTGAACGCGAACGGCAGCGCGAAGACGGTCAATTTGAACTTGATCATCTCCAACAAGATGGCGAGCTTGCCGAACACCGTCTCACCCTCCCCAGCGTTTTCGATCCGGGACATCGATACCCAGCTGATCCAGCACCCGCCAGGCATAATAGCGGGCCGACTCGGCCAGATCGGCAGGTTTAAGGTAAAATCCCGGCATCGGTGGGCAGATCACCGCCCCCGCATCGTGCGCCGCCAGCATATTGAGCAGATGGGTGCGGTTCAGCGGCGTTTCCCGAACCGCCAGGACCACCGTGCGCCGTTCCTTCAGCATGACATCGGCGCTGCGATGAATCAGGTTGGCGGAGAGCCCCGAGGCGATGGCGGCAAGCGTCCCCATGGAGCAGGGCAGGATCACCATGGCCCGGTAATCGCTCGAACCGGAGGCGGGCGGCGCGGTGAAATCATCAGCGGCGAACCAGCGGGAAATCCCGGGCAATTGGGCCGGCGCCACCCCCTCTTCCAGCCGCAGCACCTTGACCCCGGCAGCGGAGCTGATACCGTGCAATTCCAGATCGGGCACACCGGCGCAGACCTCCAGAAAACCGCGGAGATAGAGCATGCCCGAGGCTCCGGTAAGGGCAACCAGAATTTTTCCGCTTGGTCGGTTCATCTCACGCTCACCGGTGTATCACGATTATTCGGGCTCGACGATCTTCAGCGGCAGGGCGGTCGGCAAAGCCTCGTTGAATTCCATCAGATAGCGATAAAAGGTCTCCAACGCCTGCCGTTTCTTGTCGTCCAGATCGTACTGGATCGCCTGCAGATACGAATAACAACCGTCCACCGCCATCGGTATCCGCGGTGCCGCCAGCGAGCAGATGCGCGGCAACTGGCGAAGCCCCTCGTCACGGCAGGAGATGAGCTCGCGTTGCACCCGGGCCATCAGGTCCGGCTGTGAGCGGCAGAACTCCTCGCGCACCGCACAAACGGCGAAGACAAACGGCAGACCGGTATGGACCTGCCACGCCTCACCGAGATCCAGACAATATTGGTACGATCCTTCCAGTTTCAAGCGCAACGCATCGTCTCCGATGGCCAGGATGCCCTGGGCGTCGAGGCGCAGGGCGTCGGCC
>JAUVWB010000388.1 GCA_030604345.1 Desulfofustis sp.
CAAAACGGTGTCCCTGAGGATGAAGACATCCTGCAGGATGACGCCAACCATGCGTCGCAGATCGTGCAACCGCAGGTCGCCGATCGGGATCCCGTCGATGCGGATGGAACCCTGCTGCGGTTCGTAGAAGCGCAGCAGCAGATTGATCAACGTAGTCTTGCCGGAGCCGGTGCTGCCGACCACGGCCACCGTCTCACCGGGCTTGATGGTCAGGTCGCAGTCGATGAGCACCGGCTGTTGCGGCTCGTAGCGGAAAGAGACCCGGTCGAAGTGCAGAGCGCCGGTGATGACCCCGGGGACGACAGGACGGAGCGGGTCGGTGATGGACGGTTGCGTGTCGAGGGTGGCGAAAATCCGTTCGGCCGAGGCCAGAGCCGATTGGACAATCGAGTATTTTTGTGACAATTCGCGCAGCGGCTGGAAAAACAACCGCATGTAGGCGAGAAAGGCCACCAGTTCGCCAAGGGTCAGCGTCTGGCCGATGATCTGGGCGCCGCCATACCAGAGGATCAGGGCTATGGCCATGGTGCTGAGCAGTTCGGTGAGGGGCATGAAGGCGCCGAACAAGCGGATCTGGCTCAGGGTGCGTTGCAGGTACTCCTCGCTCATCGCGGCGAAGCGGTTGCCGGATCGTCGCTGTTGTCCGAAGAGCTGGATGATGGCGATGCCTGATACCGCCTCTTGCGTGTAACTGTTGAGGCGGGACAGCTGGCTGCGAATGGCCCGAAATTTTTCCCGGGCCAGCCGGGCGAAGATAATCGTCAAGGCCAGGGCCACCGGGATGAACAGGGCCATCATCAGGCCCAGCTTGAGGTTGAGCAGCAGCAAAACGATGAGGATGCCGACCAGCCGCAGAGCGTCGTTGAACAGGGTGACGAGCACCGAGGTGAACATCTCGTGCATGTTCTGCACGTCGTTGGTCAGGCGGGTTACCAGCCGACCGGTGGGCTGGCGGTTGAGAAAGGCCAGGTCGAGGCTGAGGATGTGCGAGAACAGATCCTGCCTGATCCGGTGCATCACCGACTGGCCGACCCATTCCAACAGGACGGTCTGGACAAAGGTGAGCGCGAAGCCGATCAGCACCAGCAGACCGAAGAGGGCGGCGGTTCCGCTGAGGCCGTCGATCCGGGCGGCGGTCGGCAACAGATCGTCGGTGATATATCCGTCGATGCCGCTTTTGAGCAGATAGGGCAGAGCCAGGGTGGCCCCGGTGACACCCAGCGACAACACCACCGCCACAACGATGGCGCCGTGAAAGCCGCGGCCGTGGCTGAGGATGCGGCGCCACAATCGGTCATCGCCGAGCGATGCATCCTGACCTTTTTCCATATAACCGAAATCATGCATCGTGGTCCACTCCCTCGCTGTGGCGCGATTGCTTACGATACATGGTTCGGTAGAAATCGTTGACCTGCAACAGCTCCTCATGGGGACCATCGTGCAGTAGCCGGCCCTGGTCGAAGAGCAGGATGCGATCGGTGGCGGCCAGCACTTTGATCCGATTGGAGACGACAAGCACGGTTCGGCCTGCCAGCCGTTGCCGCAGGGTGGCCAGAATGCGGCCCTCGGTGGCCGTGTCCACGGCTGACAAGCCGTCGTCGATGATCAGAATGGGACGGTCGCAGAGCAGCGCCCGGGCCAGGGCCAGCCGTTGTTTCTGGCCGCCGGAGAGCAGAACGCCGCGTTCACCGATGCGGGTCTGGTAGCCGTCGTGGAACTGCAGGATCTCCTCATGGATATCGGCATCGCGGGCGGCCTGCTCGATCTCGGCCGGGTCGGCGGCCGGCCTGCCGAAGGCGATATTGGCGGCGATGGTATCGGAAAACAGGACCGGCTCCTGACTGACGTAGGCGATACGCTCGCGGACTTCGGCCAGCGACAGCGTGTTGACGTCATGCCCGTGCAGCAGGATCGTGCCGTCGGCCACCGGATAGAGTCGGGCCAACAGCCGGCATACCGTGGACTTGCCGCTGCCGGTGCGTCCGGCGATGCCGATGATTTCACGATCGGCCCTGAAGGTGACGTCTTGCAGCTGGGGCAGTGGTGAAGACGGATAACTGAAACTCAGGTCACGGACTTGCAGAACCGGTCCCGGCAGAGGAGCAAGACCGGTGTCCGGCCGGTCCGGCAGCACCGGTTCGGCGGTGACCAACAGATGGATGCGCCGCAGTGCGGTGGCCCCGCGTTGGATCAGGTTGGCC
>JAUVWB010000226.1 GCA_030604345.1 Desulfofustis sp.
CCGCCGTTGTTCAATATTGGTACCCATTTTATCGACAGACAACGGTGGCACAGTCTGCCCGACCAACTTGCCGAGGGGTTGCGGTCGATAACCGTGCCCGGGATAGTCAACCGTACCGTCTTTGACGAGGTATTTGCCGGCAAGGGGTACCAGGCGGAGTACATCCGGAGCCACCATGATCGTTGTCTCTGTCTGCCCCTCGAGATCAAGAAGGTGTTTCTGGATGAGGAGTCGGGTCAATTGTTTGCGGAGCGTTTCCAGGTACTGCAACGAGGTTTGACCGAGGTGCTGGCCAGCCATGCCGTTGCTTGCGCCCACCAGTGGTCAGCAGGTGATTTCTCCACAAACGATTTCGTGCGAACATAACGCTCGTGCGCAGATCGTGAGAGAAGCGGGACCGGAGGCGGTTCACGGAGACCGGGCAGCGGCTGCGGGGCGACTGGATAGCTCGAAAGACCAAGAGGGTGCGTATGATTGTCATTACAGAAGACGGTGGCGGAACAGCTTTGGATCTGGCGGTGACGGCACTGCGCCAGGCACGGCTGGTGGTGGCGCTGACCGGTGCCGGTATTTCCGTGGGCAGCGGTATTCCAGACTTTCGGAGCCGTGATGGCTTGTGGTCCAGATTTCCGCCGGACGAATATGCGACACTGGACGTATTTCAAGCCGATCCGGTCAAGGCCTGGCACTTGTTTCGGGCGCTCGCCCGGATCTTGCAGAATAAACAGCCCAACCCGGCGCACTTCGCGCTTGCTGAAATCGAGCGTCAGGGCTTGCTGCACGGCATCGTCACCCAGAACATCGATGGGTTGCACCAACTGGCCGGCAGCCGCACGGTCCTTGAAATCCATGGCGAACATCGCCATCTGCATTGTCTTCGTTGCGGGGTGATGGTACCGGTGACGGATGAAGGCGTGGACACCGATGATCTTCCCCGGTGTGCGTCCTGTCGCTACCCGTTGAAACCCAACGTCGTTCTGTTCGGCGAGGCGGTGCGGGCCATGGACGAGATCGACGCGCTGGTCAAACGGTGCGATCTGCTGCTGGTTATCGGCACCTCGGCTCAGGTCTACCCGGCGGCGGGGCTGATCCCGGCGGTGAAGCGCAACGGCGGGGTCATCTTCGAGTTTAACCGGGAACAGGCGCTGGCAGGGTTTGCTTTCGGAGGCCGGGAAGTCTTTACCGATTATTATTTTCAAGGTGATGCCGAAAAAACCTTGCCTCTTCTGCAGCAGGCCCTGCAGTCATGAGTAGGCCTTTCATGACCGGCATCGTGGCCCGCGTTTTTCTCCCCTTTGCGGCCGGCTATTTCATTTCCTATCTGTTCCGGGTGGTCAACGCGGTTATCGCCTCGGATCTGGCCGGCGACATCGGCATCGGCCCCTCGGCTCTCGGCCTGCTGACCGCCACCTATTTCATCTCTTTTGCTTCGTTCCAGGTTCCTCTCGGGCTGCTGCTCGATCGATTCGGACCGCGCCGGGTCGAAGCCGGGCTGCTGATTTTTGCCGGGATTGGTGCGGTGTTGTTTGCCCGGGCCGAGAGTCTGGCCGGATTGATCGCCGGTCGGGCGTTGATCGGGTTCGGGGTGTCGTCCTGCCTGATGGCGGCCTTCAAGGCCTACACCATCTGGTTCGACCGCCAGCACTGGCCGATGATCAACGGTTTCCAGATGGCCAGTGGCGGCCTGGGGGCGCTGGCGGCCACCTATCCGGTGGAGGTGCTGCTCGGTTTCACCGATTGGCGCGGTGTGTTTATGCTCCTGGCCGGCATGACCTGGGTCATCGCCGTCCTCGTTTTTGTTGTGGTCCCCGAACGCCGCGACGGTCTTTCGCCGGAGCCGATAGCAAGACAATGGCAAGGAGTCCGACAGGTGTTCGGTGATCGCGGTTTCTGGCGGTCGGCGCCACTGACCACCATGTCGCAGACGGCCTTGCTCGCCATCCAGGGGCTCTGGGCCGGACCCTGGTTTCGCGATGTGGCCGGGTTGGATCGTGAAGGCGTGGCCGCCTCCCTGTTCGGCATCGCCGTGGCGATGATCTGCGGCTGGCTGGTACTCGGTACGCTGGCCGGACGTCTGGTGCAGCGCGGTTACGACTTGATGCTGGTGGCGGTTACCGGGATGGCCGTTTTCATCGTGGTACAACTGCTGTTGCTGGTGTGTCCGGTTTCCTGGGCCCTGCCGCTCTGGTTGGCCTTCGGTTTCTTTGGTACCTCCGGTATCATCGCTTACCCGGCGCTGTCCCAGATGTTCCCGCTGCAGCTTTCCGGTCGGGTGTCGACTGCCATCAACCTGCTGGTCTTTGTCACCGCCTTTATCGGTCAGTGGTTGATTGGCGTGATCATCGCGTTTTGGCCGGTCGGTGAGGACGGCAGGTATGCGGTGCCCGGCTATCGAACCGGTTTCCTGCTGATGGCCGGTTTACAGATTGTGGGCCTGGCGTGGTACGTGGTATCTTCTCGTCGGGCTCGACCACAGGCCAGCGGTACGCGGCGTACCGCTGGCTGCAAGCAGGCAGACAAGTGACGGAGGGGAGTATGTTGTTCACTGATTCCGGCGGCGCCATTCCCTATGTGCTGGACGAAGAATTGGCGCGTATCGTCAACATCTCGATGACCCTGGAGATGCCGCTGCTCATCAAGGGCGAACCGGGTACCGGCAAGACCATGCTGGCCCACGCCATTGCCGAACGTCTCGGCATGCCGTTGCTGGTGCTCAATGTAAAATCGAGCATGAAACTGATCGAAGCCCTCTATCAATACGACACGTTGACCCGTCTCAACGATAGCCGGTTCGGCGACTCCCGCCGCGATGTCAGCAATATCAAGGAGTATATCAGGATGGGTAAGATCGGCCAGGCCTTCACCGCCGAGCAGCGGTGCGTGCTGCTGATCGACGAGATCGACAAGGCCGATACCGAGTTTCAGGATGACATGCTCGATGTTCTCGATCAGATGCAGTTTGACATTCTGGAGACCGATGAAGTGATCCGGGCCCGGCAGCGGCCGGTTATCATCATCACTTCCAACGCCAAAAAAGACTTGTCGGACCCTTTCCTCGGCCGCTGCAATTTCCATCATATCGCCTTTCCCGACGCTGAAATGATGCGTCGGATCATCTCCGTGCATTTCCCTGACATCAGTGAGCGGTTGGCCGAGGGGGCTTTACGCGTCTTTTACGAGCTACGCGCCCTCGACGGTATTGAGAAAAAACCGGCAACGCGCGAGCTGATCAACTGGATTCGCGCCCTGCAGGCCGATCCCGATTTCCGCAGCGGCGCTGCCCTGGAGAGAGAAATCCCTTATCTGGGGATATTGTTCAAGAAAAGCGGTGACTACCAAAAGTCCCAGCCGGGGGCAACCAAACGCCGCCTTTTTCACCATTGACGCTTACCCACTCGGGAGCAGCAGCAGAAACAGGCATGAGGTCTTCAGGAGAACGGACCGTTTGCGCCGATTGGACCCTGGGTTCCCTCTGTCCAGTCGATTCGTCCCGATTCGAGGAGGAGACCGAGCTGGGAGGCGGGCACCGGCCGGCTGGCCAGATACCCTTGCATGATCATCGGCCCCATGCTCAGCAGCGTTTCCCGTTGCAGCTGGGTTTCCACCCCTTCGGCAACGATGGCCAGATGGAGGGTGTTGGCCAGGGAGACGATGGCGCTTGATATCTCCCGGCTGTCTTGGTCATGGACGATATCCTTGATAAAGGCTCGATCAATTTTCACCCCATCGATCGGCAGTCGTTTCAGATAGGAGAGAGATGAATAACCGGTGCCGAAATCATCGAGATAGAATTTGATCCCGAGATCGCGGAGAGCTCCCAAGATTTTCTGAGTTTGCACCAGATCGCCCATGACCATCGATTCGGTTACTTCGAAATAAA
>JAUVWB010000142.1 GCA_030604345.1 Desulfofustis sp.
GGTGCGGGCCGGGTTCCGCGAAGATGAATTGGCGGGACTGACCATTTACGGCCCTGTCGGGTGTCCCGAATGCAACGGCCTCGGTTATCGAGGCCGGGTTGGCTTCTTCGAGTTGATGGAGGTCACCGAGGAGGTTGCCAAGGCCATCAGCGCCGAGGTGCCGGAAGATCAACTGCGCAAAATAGCCATCCAGGAAGGGATGACGCCGTTGCGTCAGGCCGCCTTGCTCAAGGTGAAGCAGGGGATCACCAGTGTTGATGAGGCCTTGCGCAGGACGGTCGCGCACGAGGAGAGCATGCCGGCCTACCTGATCAATCCCGATGTCGAAGAATATGAGGACGGCGATGTGATTATCCGGGAGGGAAACCGGGATATCGATTTCTTCAAGCTGATCCGGGGGGCGCTCACCGTTGTCAAGGGCGGCAAGAAGATTGCCGAGTTGACTGAGCCCGGTGAATATTTCGGGGAAATGGCCGCCATCTCCGGGGAACAGCGGACTGCCTCGATCATTTCCCAGGGCAGAAGCACCATCAAGCGTTTTCCCGGGGACAAGTTGGATGAGATTATTCACAAGTATCCGGATGTCTCGTCGCATCTGTTCAGGACCATGACGACACGGCTGCATAAATCAAATCAGATTATCGTCAAATTGGCCGGCGGCGGTCAGAGAAAACCACCGTCTCCCGGCTCTTCACCCCGGCCGGCGGGAACGTGATTCTTTGTTCGGGAGCATGTGCCGACCGCGTTGCCGTATTCCCTGTGGCAGAATAAAGAACCGGAGGCAGTACCCTTCATGGAGAAGGTGCGCGTTGCATTGGTAACCGACCGCCGACCGGGGCATGAGAAGCAGTCACGAGGAGTGGTCCAGGCCCTGCGCCGGTATCTCCGCGTTGACCTGACCGAGTGCGCGGTGACGCGACCGTCTCCCGCTCAAAACCTGCTCTTTTTTGTCCGGTATTGGTGCGGCGGCTCTCCGGGGGGGATAGCCGTGGATGGCTGCGATCTGGTTATCGGCAGCGGCTCGTCCACCCACCTGCCCGTTTTGGCTCTGGCTCGGCAGCACCAGGCGCGATCGGTCATCTGCATGACTCCGCCGTGGCCGTTGCGCGACCGCTTCGACCTCTGCCTGTCGCCTATTCATGACCGGGTCCGACCGGCCGGAAATATCTTTTCCACCATCGGCCCGCCCACCAGCTCCCAGGCTACCGATACTCACGATTCCACCAAGGGATTGATCTGTATCGGTGGCAGCGACCCGGCGTCGCATGTCTGGAATGAGAAACGGATCGTCGCCGACGTGAAGACCCTGATCCAGCGGTCCAGGCAGATCCGGAGCTGGACGTTGGCCAGTTCACCGAGAACGCCGAAGAGCACCGAATACCTGCTGGCCATGTTGGCTCAGGAGACGGCCGAGGTGAGATTTGTGCCTTTCAGGCAGACGGAACCGGGATGGATCGAACAGCAGTACCGGCAGCATCAGGTCGTCTGGATCACCGCCGATTCGATTTCCATGGTCTATGAAGCGTTGTCATCGGGATGCCGGGTGGGTCTGATACCGGTCGCCTGGAGAAAGAAGAACAGCAAGTTTCGTTATAGCGAAGCGTATCTCGTGTCGCGGCGACTGATCAGGCCGCTGTCCGCCCAGCTGGACGACACCGGAACGTGGGAAAAGAGGCAACCGCTGGACGAGGCGGACCGATGTGCGAGGGAAATAGTCAAGCGATGGTGGCCAAACAGTTTACGATAGTGCAGGTTGTACCGGAGATGGACGAGGGCGGTGTCGAAGGGGAAACCCTTGATTTTGCCGTCTATCTGGCCCGTCACGGACATCGCTCGGTGGTCATCTCGGGCGGTGGGCGCCTGGTACACCAACTGGAGGAGAACGGCGTTACCCATATTCATTGGCGGGATATAGGATCCAAGAGCCTCCGCTGCCTGAAATATATCCGCAAACTGCGATGCCTGCTGGCGCGTGAGCGCGTGGACGTGCTGCACCTGCGTTCCCGTTTGCCTGCCTGGATCGGCTATGTAGCCTGGAAGGCGATGAACCCGCTGACCCGCCCGGCTCTGGTCACCAGTTTTCACGGCTTTTACTCGGTCAACTCCTACTCGACGATCATGACCAAGGGCGAACGGGTCATCGCCGTTTCCGACACCATTCGCGATCATATCATCAGTAACTACAAGGTGGACCCGGCCCGCATCGAATTGATCTACGGCGGGTATGACACCAACGCCTTCGATCCCGCCCGAGTCTCCCGGGATCGGGTCGAAACCTTACGCCGGCGGTGGAACCTCCCTGAACCTTCGGTGCCGGTGATCATGCTGCCCGGCAGGATCACCGGGTGGAAGGGGCAGGACATCTTCGTTTCGGCTCTCGAGAAGATCAAGGATCTGCCGTATTATGCCCTCTGTGTCGGCGATACCGAGGAGAACCCATCTTTTACCAAGCGTCTCAAGGAACAGATTGGTGCCGCACATCTTGAAGATCGGATCAAACTGGTCGGGCATTGCGATGACATGCCGGCGGCTTTGCTGGCCGCCGATCTGGTGGTGTCGGCTTCCTCCAGTCAACCCGAGGCCTTCGGCAAGGTGGCCATCGAGGCGATGGCCATGGCGCGGCCGATCATCGCCACGCGGCAGGGGGGCAGCCTGGAGACCATTCGGGAGAATGAGACCGGCTGGTTCGTTGAACCGTCTGACCCGGATGATCTGGCCCGCTGTCTCAGACAGGCCCTGGCTGACCGGGACCGGCTGGCGGTTGTCGGCCAAGATGGGCAGCGGTGGGTGCAGGCCCATTTCACTGCTCAGCGCATGTGCGAGAAGACCATCGATTGCTACCGGCGCGTGCTCGAGGAAAAAGAAAAGCGCCGGACCGGCCGGATCCTCTCCGTCGTGCAGATGCTCCCGGAACTGGACAGCGGCGGCGTCGAGCGCGGGACCCTGGAGATCGGCCGGTATCTGGCTGAGCACGGGCACCGATCATTGGTCATTTCCGGTGGCGGCAGGCTGGTCAAACAGCTGGAAGCCGAAGGAAGCACGCATATTGACTGGGACGTGGGAGCCAAAAGCCCGTTCACCATCCGCTATGTGCTGCCGCTTCGCCGATTGCTGCAGCAGGAGCAGGTCGATGTTTTGCATCTGCGTTCCCGGATGCCCGCCTGGGTCGGTTATTTGGCTTGGAAATCGTTGCCGAAAAAACGACGGCCGGTGCTGGTGACCACCTTCCACGGTTTTTATTCGGTTAACCGGTACAGTGCCATCATGACCAAAGGTGAAGGCATCATTGCCATCTCGCGCAGCATCGAACAGCACATTCGCGAGGCGTACCGGGTCAAGAAAGATATAAGACTTATTTTTCGCGGCGTTGATAAGGATATTTTCGATCCGGCCGCCGTGGATCCGGCGCGGGTGGCGCATTTGCGCAGCAGCTGGGGGGTCGACGGCAGGGTACCGGTGATCGTGTTGCCGGGCCGGTTGACCAGACTCAAGGGCCAGGATGTTTTCGTCAAGGCGCTGGGCTTGCTGAAGCATGCGGAATATCAGGCCTTGCTCATCGGCGACACCGAAGATAACCCCGGTTTTACCGAAGAGTTGCGGGATTTGGCCAGGCAGAACGGGCTGGAGCACCGCCTCGCTTTTGTCGGTTATTGCGACGACATGCCGGCCGCCTTGCTGCTTGCCGATATCGTGGTGTCCGCCTCGTCCAACGAACCTGAGGCCTTTGGCCGCACCACCATCGAAGCAATGGCCATGGGCCAACCGGTTGTTGCCACTGCCCATGGCGGCAGCATGGAAACGGTTACCCCCGGCCTGAACGGCTGGCTGGTGCGACCGGGTGATCCCCAGGATCTAGCCCGTGCCCTGGATGAAGCGTTGGAGCTTCCGACACGGCGGCAGTCATTCGGTCAGGCCGGCCGGGAAATGGTGAACCACCGCTTTACCATGCAGCAAATGTGTGAAGAAACGGAGGCGTTTTACCGGGAACTGGTGAGCACACGGCGACGGAAGCTGGTCGACTCGATCGCCCGGTGCCCCGTCGAAACACGGGGATGATGGTCAGGGGTGGCCAGCCACGGAGTCTTTTTCGACCGCATCGCTTGGGACGGGGGCCCCGACACCGGTCGCCATCAGCGCGGCGGACATGAAGAGATAGAAATGTCCCTGATGGGAATCGAACAAGAGCGAATTCATCAGAGAACCGGCGTATAAAGCGGTCAGCACTCCCTGCATCAGGTCCTTTTTCTCCGACGGCAACTTCAGGCCTTCCCGCCATTGGCACAACAGTATCGCCAGGAACAGCATCAGACCGGGGACGCCAACTTGGACGGCCAGAAAGAGGTATTCGTTATGCGGGTTGTTGCTGGGTTGCATGTCGCTGCCCCAGTCCTGTTGCTGCTGGGCGGCCAGAAAGGAACCGGTGCCGTGACCCAGCAGCGGCCGTTCGGCGATCAGGTGAAGGCTCGCCATCCACCAATCGAACCGCTGGCCGATCGATGAGCGTGCTTGGCCTGGCTGATAGGCGGCAATCTCGTGTGCCACCAGTTCAATTCTCTGGGAAAAATTAGTGGAAGTGCCATAAAAGCCGATCAGAGCCATGACCAGCAAGGCGATGGCGCTTAGGCGCTTCCAGCGGCTCAACCGTTGCATGATGAAGAGCAGCATCAGGCACAGGTAGATGAACATGCCGGTTCGGCCCGGTGCAATGTAGAACAGATTGGCCGTGGCCGCCAAAAAAACAGCGATCCAGAACAGACGATGGGACTGTCGGTTCACGGCGTAGATCAATGCCCAGTAGGCGAGAACGGCCATGAAGAAGCTATGGGTGATGTGAAACAGCAACGAATCGCCATAGCGTTCTGAAGGAACGAGGTTCAGAGCCATGGCCCAAGAGATCAGCATCAGCGTCAGGCAGCCGGCCACGAAGAACTGCTCGGCCCGCTGCCCCGCCTGTCGATGCATGGAAAGCAAGGATACCATAACCGGCAGAAGGAGTAATTCCCGATATTTTTTCAATGCATCCAGGGCGTCGGCAGGTTCGGCGGCCGAATAACTGAGTCCGACGGCGAGCAAAACGAAGAGCAACAGGGCGAAAAGCAACGCCGGATGGCGTCTGCACACTGTCGGCACCTGGCGGAAGCTGCCGGAGAGCAGCCAGCAGAGCGTGGCGAGACCGGAAAACAGACCCAGCAGGGAAGTGGAGAGCGGGATGCAGAAACAAGCCGCCCATACGCACCAGACGCCTGCCCGGCGCAACCGATCCGGGACCTGTCGGCTGGTGGCGTCGAAGTGCTGTTGGGCTTCAGATCGGCAAGGCCTATCAGTTGAACTGCATGGTGTAGAGTTGCTCATATTCA
>JAUVWB010000293.1 GCA_030604345.1 Desulfofustis sp.
CGCAAGGACAGCAGGTCGGTCGGCTGCTCCTTGGACAGCGACATGGCCTCGACGATCTGCTGATAGATAGCGGCCGCCTTTTCCGGCTGGTCCAAAAACATCAGGGCATTGCCGTAGAGGATCTTGGTCTTGAGGTCGACCCGCTCGATCTGGTGCGGGGGAATCTTCAGCCACACCTGCACCACCTCGTTGTATTCGCCGTTGGCCGAATAGCGCTCAATCAGCGTTTCCGCCTGGTTCAGATCGGCATCATCCGGGCGTTGCTGCCAGCCGGCATCCTTGTCGTGGGCCTCGCCGAGCATCCTGCCGCAGATCCCTTCGAGAAAAGAGACATCCTGCCGCTGCAGATCAAACACCGCCTGGGTCTCAAGGGGAGTCGGCACCACCTGGTTGCGCTGCAGCAAGGTGTCGCGCATCTGTTGGTAGCCGTTGAGCACCTTTTGCAGATCACGAAAACAGCGAACCATCGTCTGGGCCTGCTCCTTTTCGATGGAGATCGCCGCCGCCTGGCGGTCCAACTCCTGCCACCGTTCAAGCTTGCGCCCGTATTCGAAGATACGGTCATTGACATAGCTGACCGGCAGTAAATCCATCGGTTCCGGGGCAGCGCCTGAGGTCGCTTCGACAACGGCGGGGGCCACCGGCTGCGGGCCCGGCATTTCAGCGATGACCGGCGGCGCCGGTCTTTCCAGGCTCCGTTCAACGATGACCGGTTGCTGCCGGGTATCGGACGGCGCGGACTTTCCCGGCAGGGAGAACGGCTGCATGGCGCAACCGGAAACCACCAACAACAGACTCGCCGAAGCGACGGTTATGGACACCGATTTCATCGGATTACTCCCTCTTATGGATTCACCTGGTGGTACAAAACAAAACGGCTTCGCCGTAACGATGTCGATACGAGTTTACTAACCTATCGGAGAAAAAGCAAAAGAGTTTAACGGCGAGCAGACTCAGTCCAGCCCCTCTGATGCCAACGGGCTCGGTTCCTCCACCGCCCAGAACGGCGCGAAGCTGCGCTCCGGCTGAAAAGCTCCGTCCGGCCCCGGCGAACCGAAGGTCAGAATCGATGGTTGGTAGCGATCGAGCGGATCCACCAGCTGCATCGGCACCACGGCTCTGCCGCCCTGCTCATCGCTCACTTTGACGTTTTTCTGCCCGAGTTCCCGGCGCTTGATGCCCAGGCCGTAAAAGGAGAGATCCACCGGATCGAGATCGGTGGCGTAGGCTTGCTGGCCGACAATCCTCTCGACAATCGTCGTCCACGCCGGCAGGGCTCCAAGTGAACCGGTGACCCGAGTCGACGTTCGGCGCATCGGCTGGTTGTCGTCGTAGCCCACATAGACCCCGATGGAGAAACCGTCGTCGAGCGTCAAACCGCTGCCTTCCTGCCCGATAGCCGGCAAATAGCCGAAGAACGACGCGTTGGTGTAACGATTGGCGGTACCTGTTTTGCCGAGCAACGGCACGGACAGCTCGAGTTCCCCAAGACCCTCCCCCGCCGCTCCGCGCAGCTTCACCTGTTGATCGGCGTACCGTCCGGTACCGAATTTAACAGTATTTTCAAGAATATGACCGAGCGCCATCGAGACCTTGGGAGAGACCAGACGGCGCCGGCTCATCTGTGGCCGGAACACCACCACTCCCTCTTCGGTCTCGATCCGATCGATGATTCCCAGGCTCTCGTTGATACTTCCGTCTTGCTCGACAAACAGATGGGTCTCCCCGCTCACCATGGTCTCGTAGATCCTGGTGGTCTCGAGCAGGGTGACGGAGTTGGAACCGAGGGGAAAGGACAAGACCGGTTCGAGCCCGCTCCTGATCCCTGTCGACTCGCCCAGAGCCAGCAGGTACTGGAGACCGACGAGAATCCGATAATCCTCCACGTGCTCGAGCACCTCCATGGAGTACGGCGCCAGTTCCTTGAGTCGCTGGTATTCTGTCTCCACCTGGCGTTCGACGAAATCGAACGCCCGCACGCTCAGCAGGTTGCCGAGCCTGATCCTGCCGATAAATCGGTATCGTTCCGCATCGCTCAACGAGAGGAGATGGCGCAGCAGACTGGTTCGTTGGATCGGGGTCATACCGGCGGTCATCGACGCCGGATTGATGAAATGATAAGAATCGCTGGACTGATGAAACACCAGTTGTGCCGTACCGGATCGTATCGGGGCGCCGAAGGCGCGATCCGCCTCGTCAAGCCGGCCACTGCCGGCTTCTCCGAGGTAGTCGTCCAGTTGCCGGCGCAGGTTCGCCAGATGGAGAAACGAACGGTTCAGCAGGGCCCGGCGCAATTGCAGTTCCTCTTCGGAACCGCTCCCGCCGTCATCGAGATCACGATTGATCTGGTCGCGAAAGGAGGTGAAACCGAGACCATAGGGGAGTGACTGCAGGGTCTCCAACTCATGGACCAACCCTTCGAAGATCAGATCCGTCTCGATGGTCTGCACCGTCTTGCGATAGGCCGCCTGACGGATCTTGTCGCGGTTCAGGACAATCCCATACCGGTCACGGATCCGTGCCACAAAACGGTTGTAGGGCTCGCTCTGGCCATCCACGACCCGCGGCGTCAAACCGAGGTGATCAGCCACCTCGTGGAACTGGTCACTGGTGAGCCGATCGCACAGATGGGCGGTCAACCATACCGAGGCGAGATTCTCCGATTTGACTCCGGCCCAACTCATACTCACCTGCTGGTGTTCGATGTCATGATCGGGACGAGGGAAATAGGGCAGGTTCTGATAGACGAACACGTTTCGTTGATTGTTCAGGATATCGGCGCTGCTCCAGCCCAGTTGCAGGGCAGCGGCATAGACAAACGGCTTGAATGACGAGCCCATGGTGCGTTTGCCGTAGACGGCGCGGTTGTAGAACCGGTTCTCGGTCCCGCCGACAACGGCGACCATGCGGCCCTGGCGCATGATCACCGCCGCCCCCTGGACCAGCGGGTAACGCTCGAGATCGAGCCACACCGTTGAGCCCTCACCTATTTCCCGAACGCTCACCCAAAGCCGATCGCCAACCGTGATCTGAGCGAGCAGGGCGGCATAATCCGCGGCGGCGGCCTCGCTCCAGCGGTGTTGCCGCCACTTGGCCAGCGCCTCGACGATCTGCTCCAGGCCCTTGCCATCGA
>JAUVWB010000205.1 GCA_030604345.1 Desulfofustis sp.
AAGGTGGGGCGACTAATACGTCACGATCGTCCAGGCCACGGCAGTGTTCCTTCAACCCGGCGGCCAACTGACAGGCGTCGACCAGGACGCCGTGCATCTTCCAGTTCCCGGCAATCAACGGTTTTCTCGCCATGGTGCGTCCTCCCTACGGTTGGTCGGTTAAGGCAGCGATTCCCGGCAGGATCTTGCCTTCCATCATTTCCAGAAAAGCACCGCCGCCGGTGGACATGAAGCCGATCTCATTTGCCACCCCAGCCTTTTTGATGGCCGCGTTGGAATCCCCGCCGCCGGTGATCGACAGGGCATGCCCGGAAGCAATGGCCTGGGCCAGGGCCATGGTGCCGCGGGCAAAGGGATCCATCTCGAAGGCTCCCATCGGCCCGTTCCAGACGATGGTCCGGGTATCGGCCAAGGCCTCGATGAAATAGGCGACCGTGGCCGGGCCGATATCGAGCGCCAACCACCCGTTCGGTATATCCTGGTAGGTGACGTTCTTGGTTACCGCATCGGCGGCGAAACGTTCGGCGACGACAAAGTCCACCGGCAGGTAGACTTTGACCCCGGCCGCCTCGGCTTTCTTGAGCAGGCGATCGGCCGCCTCGAGCAAGTCATCTTCGACCAGCGAAGCACCGACGCCGATACCTCGGCACTTCAGAAAGGTATTGGCCATGGCCCCGCCGATGACCAGTCGGTCAACCCGAGGCAGGATATGCTCGAGCACCCCGAGCTTCGAGGAGACCTTGGCTCCGCCGACCACGGCGGCCAACGGTCGAACCGGGTCTTCCATGGCCCGCTGGAAATACTCGACCTCTTTCTGCAGCAAAAAGCCGGCCGCTTTCTCGGCTACCCGTTCCGGGACCCCGACCACCGACGCGTGAGCCCGGTGAGATACGGCGAAAGCGTCATTCACGTAGACCTCGGCCAGCGCCGCAAGCTGGGCGGAGAAGGCAGGATCGTTCTTGGTCTCCTGCTCGTAAAAACGCAGGTTTTCCAACATGACCACCTCACCGTCGGCCAGACTCCCGGCCAGCCGCTCCACGTCCGGCCCGACGCAGTCCGGCGCCATGACCACCGGGCACCCGAGTACCGCCTCCAGATGCGCGGCCACCGGCGCCATGCTCAATTCATCAACCCGTTTGCCTTTGGGTCGGCCGCGATGCGAACAGATCAACAAGCGGGCACCCCGCTCCTGGAGGTACCTCAAGGTCGGAACCGCTTCGCGGATACGGATGTCATCGGTTATCGTCGCCCCGTCCATGGGCACGTTGAAATCGACCCTGACCAACACCTTTTTCCCCTGCACGTCAAGATCACGAATGGTCTTCATCTCTTTTCTCCTTGCCGGAATTCCTTGCTCATGACCACGGCATCGTCTTCCGGCTCCTGGTAATACCTGCGGCGCCTGCCAACGACCCCATAGCCGAGACGCCCATATAATTCGAGAGCGGCCCGGTTCTTCGATCGAACTTCAAGAAACAGGCCCCTCACTCCCTGTTGTTGCAACCGGGTTTCCCACTCCTGCAGCAAACGGGTACCGATGCCCCGGCGACGGTAGCGACCGTCGACTGATAGCTTCAGTAATTCTCCTTCATCCCCGCAAAAACGGCCGCAACACCAGCCGATCAGCGTTTCGTCCAGTATGGCCACCACTCCCAGGCGTTGCGGGTCTGCCAGTTCCTCGGCAACAAGTGCAGCCGGCCATGGCGAGAATGCCTGCCGCTCGAGCCTCGCCACCGCCGCCACATCACCGGCTGCAAGCGGTCGAATGACAAGGGCTTCACACCATGGAATCGGCAATTTTCACCGTCAGGTCGGCAAGCATGTTGGTATAGCTTCCCAGCTCATTATCGTACCAGCCATAGATCACCGCCTGGGTCACCGGGACCTCGAGCAGCGAGTCCTGCGAGGCGGCCTGTTTCGCCGGAGTCCTTGACAAGTTGACGAAAATGGAGGCGGTCCTGGTGTGGGTCTCGGTGCCTTCGATGATCGCTGCGGCGCGAGGCACGCCGATGATATCGGAGGAAACGTTCTGCTGTTCGCTGTAGACCAGATACGGGCTTTGCTCGGCGTAATCACGATAGACGCCGTTGATGAAATCACGCTGAGTCGGTTTCCCCGGTTCGTCCTGGATGTTGATGACCAGGATGATCAGGGAGCCGGTGGACGTCGGAATGCGCACCGATTCGGCGATGAAGCCGATATTCTTCATTTCCGGAATGACCAGGGACAACGCCTTGGCGGCACCGGTGGTGGTCAGAATAATATTGTTGAGGATGGAGCGGTTCTTGCGCAGATCGGTGGCGCCGGCCCCGGGCAACCGGTCGAGGACCTGCTGGGTGCCGGTGGCGGCGTGCACGGTCACCATCGTGGCGCTCAACAAATTCTCCGCACCGATGCGCTCCAACAGCGGTTTGATCATATACGACAGACACGTGGTCGTGCAGGATGCGGCGGAGATGACCCGGTGCCGGGTTCCCTGGTAGTCGTCGTCGTTGATCCCCATGACCATGGTGATGGCATCACCGGGCATCTCCAGTCCCTTGGCCTTGATCTTGAACGGCGCTGAAAGGATCACTTTGGCGGCGCCCGCGTCCAGATGTCCGCGCAGCGCGCCTTTGGCATCGCCGCCGTCGGCCGTCGGGTCCTTGAACACCCCGGTGGTGTCGACCACCAGATCGACCCCGTTGTCCCGCCAGGGAATATCCTTGGGGTTTCGATCGCGGCGTAAAATGCGCACCGGGACGCCATTGATCTTCATCCGACCGGTCTCGTCACTCAACTCCTCGATCACCCGCCCGGCCTGGTGGCCGTACAAATACGTACCGAGTCGGCCGTAGGTGGAGTCACGCTCGATGGCGGCGGCCAGATCGTCAAGACTGTTGCCGACGTTACGGCCTATATTGACAACGATCTCCGAGAAGTGTTTCCGGGAGACATGCGTCCACAAGCTCAGCTTACCGATGCGACCCAGACCGTTTATTCCTAATTTCATGGGAAGGTTCCTCCTTTGGTGGTATAAAAGGACGGCATCATCCCCGACCGGGCGGGCGTCTCAGCTGCATTACACCGGCGCAGCCTTCGGGGGTGACGGCAGGACACACGAAACCGCGAGAGCCGTTTCGTTGAGAATCAACCTGTAGCATACGTCATTAATAGCACTTGCAATCCCAAAGTTCCAGTCCAAATCATGCAGTTTACCGAACCACTCAAACCGGCCACGCTGATTCGCCGATACAAACGGTTCCTCGCTGATCTCTGCCTGCCGGACGGGCGGATACGTACCGTTCACTGCCCCAATTCGGGTTCGATGAAGACCTGCAGCGAACCGGGGAGTCCCGTCTATTATTCCCGGTCTCCCAATCCCGGCCGCAGCTACCCGCATACCCTGGAGATGGTGGCCTCCGAGGGAACCTGGATCGGCATCAACACCGGACGGAGCAATACGATCGTCGCCGAAGCTCTGTTGCGCGGCTCGATCACCGAAATCGCCCCGGTCGAATCACTGAAAAAAGAAGTTAGGACATCGACCGGCAACCGGCTCGATCTGGTAGCCGTAAGCAACGGCGTCGACACCTATATCGAAGTGAAGAATTGTACCTACGTGGAAGACCGCTGCGCCCTCTTCCCCGATGCGGTAACCGCCCGCGGTACCAAACATCTGCAGGAGCTGACCAGACTCGTCCAGGCCGGCCGGCGAGCGGTCATCTTCTTCCTGGTGCAGCGCCTCGATGCCGACCGTTTTGCACCGGCCGGAAACATCGATCCGCTCTATGCCGAGACCCTGATCACCGCGCAAGCCCAAGGCGTCGAGGTGCTTGCTTATCAAGCCTCGGTCAGTCCGACGGCCATCGACATCGTGCGGCCACTGCCGCTCGATCTTACCCTCTCACTCTGATCTTTTTGATACGCCATGGACCAGCAGCACCACAAACGGCCGCGCGCCGTCATCCTCCTCAGCGGCGGCCTCGACTCGACTACGGTCTTGGCCCTGGCCACCGCCGAAGGCAGGGAATGCTATTGCCTGAGCTTTCGTTACGGGCAGAAGCAACAGATAGAAGTGGAACGGGCCCGCCGGATTGCCGAACGCTTCCAGGCCAGACAGCACCTGGTGCTCAACCTCGACCTGGGCCTGATCGGCGGATCGGCCTTAACCGCCGATATCCCCGTGCCCAAGGACCGCTCTGTGGAAACGAGCAACGACAT
>JAUVWB010000052.1 GCA_030604345.1 Desulfofustis sp.
CAACGCGCTCCAGTACCGCCCGTGGATCGGCCTGAGAACGCAGGCCGCGTTCATTGAAGATGCGCCCGATGAAACAGCCGAGCGTCTGCTCCTTGAATTTGATGATACGCAGGCTGTCGATATCCGGAAAGAGCTGACGATCACTGTTGTCCACCCGCGCCATTCCGGCAATCGACGAGCCATCGAAGCCGATGCCGTCACGCAGGATGGCCGGCAAATGCGCCGGGTTCACCGGGAGACTCATCAATCTGCCGTTGAGATCGGTAAAGAAGATCTTGGTCGCATCCAGGTTTCGCAGATGGTCTTGCATGTCGTCCATGGTCATGATTGTCGTTTACTCCTCTGCTCATGAAATGATTGCCCAAAACCGCCGTCACGGGTAGAGGGGCGGACGCACCAACCCGTTCAACCGTATGGTTGAGGCGTCCACGTCATCCGCCCATACAAAATTTCTGGCACGTTATCTTTTTTGGAACTATTTTCCCAGATTTTTCTCAGAAAAGACCGATCCTTCCTGATCGGGAGAGCGTGGAGCCGAGCCACTGACAGCCCGCAGGAACCAGACAGAAAAGCATCCGGGGGGAACGTCACCTGGCCAGCCCGGGCACGAATGGGGAAACAGGCAGCGGTACCAGTCCATCAACCGACGGTGGGTTTTTGCACTTTCCCCAGGAAATTTCTGGTTCGCTCGAACTTGGGATTGCTGAAGAACTCTTGCGGGGGCGCCTCTTCCAGAATAACGCCGTTATCAACGAAGATGACCCGATCGGCCACCTCTCTGGCAAACCCCATTTCATGGGTGACGACAACCATCGTCATACCTTCCTTTGCCAGGGTTTTCATGACTTCCAACACTTCACCAACCAGTTCCGGGTCAAGGGCGCTGGTCGGTTCATCAAACAACATGACCTTGGGCCTCAAAGCGAGAGAACGGGCAATGGCCACTCGCTGCTTCTGGCCGCCGGACAACTGATCAGGATAGACGCGGGCCTTGTCTTCCAGCCCGACCTTGGCCAACAGCTCCATGCCGAACTTGTTCGCCTCGGCCGTCTTCATCCGACGCACTTTCAGGGGTCCGAGGGTAACGTTTTGCAGCGCCGTCATGTGGGGAAAGAGATTGAACTGCTGGAACACCATCCCGGCCTCAGTCCGTATCATATTGATATCGGTTTTCTTATCCGTCAGGCTGTAGCCGTCCACCTTGATCTCGCCACTGGTGAGTTCTTCCAGTTTGTTGATGCAGCGCAGCAATGTGCTCTTACCCGACCCCGAGGCGCCGACAATCACCACCACCTCGCCCGGCTCGATACTCAGGTCGATGCCTTTGAGCACTTCCAACTTGTCAAACGACTTGTGCAAATTTTTGATTTCAATCATCGGCATGGCTGCTTCCCCGAGTACTTATCGCCGCACGTGGAACACCTTCTCTTCCACGACGCTGAGGATCTTGGATATGGTCATGGTCAGGACCAGGTACATGATGGCAACGGTAAGCCAGACCTCGAAGGCCCGGAAATTGACCGAAATGATTTCCTGGCCGGTCCTGGTCAGCTCACCCACACCGATGACCACGAGCAACGAGGTGTCCTTGAGGCTGATGATGAACTGATTGCCCAGCGGCGGAATCATTCGCTTCAGCGCCTGCGGCCAGACCACGTAGCGCATGGCCTGAAACCGGGTGAGCCCGATGGAGCGCGCCGCCTCCATCTGGCCGGGGTTGATCGACTGAACGGCGCCGCGCACGATTTCCGCGATATAGGCACCGGAGTTCAGGGCGATGGTAACAATCCCGGCGGTCAACGGCGGGATGCGCATACCGACGGCCATGGGCAGGCCGAAGTAGAGAAACATCACCTGAACCATCAACGGCGTGCCCCGGATCGATTCCTCATAAGCCCCAGCCAGTTTGCGCAGAAAGACATTGCGGGAGAGCTTCAACAACCCGGCGGTCGCTCCGAAGATGAATCCGAAAAACAGCCCGACGATGGTAATAATGATGGTCAGCCGGATGCCGGTCAGCAGGATCGGAACCGAATCCCACATGACACTGGCGTCGAAGTCAAAGGCCATGACAGCTCCAGGTATCGGGAAGAACGAAGGGCGGGTCCGCAATGGACCCGCCCGTTGGGTGCGGCGGATTATTTCGGTTCAGTACCGAACCATTTTTTGTACAGCTCAGCGTATTTGCCCGATTCCATCAGGTTGAGGATCTCAATGGTCACCTTCTCGCGCAGCTCGCTGCCGGACGGGAAGGCAATGCCATAGCTCTGGCCCATGTACAGCGGTCCAACCACCTTGGCTTTGCCCTTGCCTGCCGTCTGGGCGTAATACATCACCGCCGGAGAATCGAACAGCACCGCATCGGCACCGCCGGTGGCCAGCTCCATATAGGCGCCGTCGATGTTGGGGAACAGGCTGACGTCTTTGGCTTTGGCGTTCTTCTTGACGAAGTCCTCGCTGGTGGTTCCCAGTTTGGTGGCAACAACCTTGCCTTCCAGGTCTTCCAGACTCTTGATGTCCTCGTTGTCGCTGCGCACGAGGATCATCAAGCCGGCGTCGTAGTAGGGATAGGCAAAATCAACCACCTTTTCGCGCTCGCTCTTGATGGTCATGCCGGCAATGGCGGCATCGATATTGCCGGACTGCAGGGCCGGAATGAGGCCGTTGAAATCCATGGGCTGCAGTTCGTATTCGAGGCCCAGACTCTCGGCAATCAGGGTCCACATGTCGATATCGAAACCGACATACTTACCGCTGTCCGGATCCTTGAACTCAAAAGGCATGAAGTTGGTGTCGTGTCCGACGATGATCTTCTTGGCTTGCGCCATGGCCGTCAACGATAACGCCAGGGCTGCGGTCAATACGATAGTCAGCAGTTTTTTCATAAACCCTCCTTGCCTCGTTTGATGATATTTGGCCGTTTCCGCCCTGCAGACTGGGCCTGCAGAGCGGAAGACCGTTATGCCGACCCCCCTTCGATCATTCCGGGATGTTCGGTAATTTCGTCACTTGCCCTTTGTAATTGACCAGCGTGTACTCGTGCTCGTTGCGTTCCCTGATGTAATAATCGGGCATCAACGGGATCTTGCCCACATTGGTGGCCACCACGTACATGGGCTGGGCCAGTCCGGTGGTATGGCCGCGAATGGCGTCTCTGATCAGCTCGGCTCCTTTCTCCACCGGCGTCCGGAAATGATCGATACCGGGGGCCGGTTCGCAATAGAACACGTAATAGGGCCTGATGCGGAACTGCAGCAGCTTGAGATGCAGCTGCTTGAAGGTGTCGACATCATCATTGATTCCCTTGAGCAACACCGCCTGGTTGCCCACATTGATGCCGCAGCCCATGAGTTTGTAGACCGCCTCGGCGGTCTCCGGAGTCAATTCCTTCGGGTGGTTGCACTGGGTATTGATCCAGATGGGCACCCGGTGCATGCCGCCCAGCACCTTGAGCAGGCCATCTTCCATGCGCTGGGGCAGGGCGATGACGGTGCGGGTACCGAAGCGGATCATCTCCACGTGCGGTATCTCGCGTATCTTCCTGATCAGATAGTCGATACGGTCGTTGGAAAGAAGAAAGGGGTCGCCACCGGTGATCAATACGTCCCTTATTTCCGGCGATTTTCTAATCCACTCCAGGCCCTCGTCGACGTCGAAGCGCAGCTCCAGGGCCCGGTCGACCACCAGTTCCTTGCGGAAGCAATGACGGCAATAATTGGCACAGACATCGGTGACGGTAAAGGCGATCTTGTCATGATACTGACGGGCGATGGAATCGGGCCGGTGTTCCTCGGTATTGCGATTTTCCTTCCAGATCAGATAATTCTGAATGCCGTAACGGTTCACCTGTTCCTGCAAGGACGGCACCACCTGTCGCCGAATCGGACAGGCCGGATCCTTCCTGTCCATGAGGGCTGCATAGTGAGGGGTTGTTCCCCACTTGGTCTTCATGGTTTCGATGGCCTTCACTTCCTCATCAGTGGGATCGATGTACCGACGCAAGCGCTCCAAGGTGTTGACGTGATTCTGTAACTGTTCTTTCCAATCCATGATCGACAAGCTCATCTCGTTTTCTGAATTTTAAGATGGTCACTCCTTTACTTCCGGCCTGTTGATTCAGTCACGAATGTCCGTGGAGCACCCATTCCTCTTCCTTTCCGCGCCCGACTGTTCCGGGGCACGGTATCCATCAATCCTATTCCATCGAAAGTGGCGAGGCAACCGATTAATTGTTGCGTTTGCAGTCCCCTTGAGAAATAGTGTTGTCTGGCGAAACCAAAAACCGGTTGGTTTGCTTGCTAGACGGGCCCGAGAATCGGGATGAACCGCACAAGAGAAAGAACACATAGGAGCAATGCTGCGAACCATACTGTGGTACATCTATTTCTGGGTCTATCAGGCTGTCAGCCTGACCTTCTTCGTGCCGCTTTTCTTTCTTCGTCTCTTGCGATTGACCGAGACAGAGACAATCTATGTCCGATTCGTAACGCGATCCTGGGCCCGCAGCATGATCTGGGCGGCCGGGGGAACGGTGACCGTCCGGGGGAGAGAGCACGTTCCGACGGATCGAGGCTATTGCATCGTCGCCAATCACCAGGGGGCCTTCGACATACCGATCCTGCTCGGCTACCTACCCGGCTCCGTCGGATTTCTGGCTAAAAAAGAATTGCGTTACCTACCCGTGCTCAGTACCTGGATGAAGGCCATCCACTGCATCTTCATCGATCGCTCCAATCGCCGCGCCGCCGCGCAGGCCATGCAGCAGGCCATCGAAACGGTGCAAAGCGGGCATCCCCTCGTGATCTTTCCCGAGGGTACGAGAAGCCGCAGCGCCAGGATGGGTCCGTTCAAAAGCGGCAGCCTGAAACTGCCGATTCGTTCCCGGGCGCTGATCGTTCCGGTAACGATCGACGGATCTTACCTGATGAAAGAGGCGAACGGCGGCCTGATGCGGCCCGCGCAGGTCACCTTGACCATTCACCCACCGGTGGACACGGCACACGGTGATGGCAAACAGACCCGGGAACTGGCCAACCTGCTGGGTCGAATCATCGACCCAGCGAACCTTCGAAACCGGTGAGGGCGAATAGCTCTAACGCTTATCCTCACCGCCAGGCCATCATTGGCTTTGAACAGGTCGTTGTCCGGATCGAACCGGTTGCACTCGCCTCTCAGTCCTCGTGGAGTTCTGAAATTCCGGCAAAGAAATCGAGCGACTCGGGGTTCCTCAGTGCCTCCTTGTTCTTCACTTCCTGGCCGTGAATCGTTTTTCTGACTGCCAGCTCGACTTTTTTCATGTTCAGCGTGTAGGGGATGTCCGGCACAGCGATAATCTTGGCCGGGACATGCCGCGGCGAAGCATGTTCGCGAATCGTTCTGCGAATCTTGTCTTTCAGCGTTTCCGTCAGAGAAAAAGCCGGGGCCATCTTGACGAAGAGAATGACTCGAACGTCGCTTTTCCATTGTTGTCCGATTACGACACTATCTTCGATTTCCTCCAATTGCTCGACGCGCCGGTAAATCTCCGCGGTCCCGATGCGAACGCCGCCGGGGTTGAGCGTAGCGTCCGAACGCCCGTGAATAACGACACCGTTGCGCTCGGTGAGGGAAATATAGTCGCCATGTCTCCAGACACCGGGGAACATGGTGAAATAGGCACCGTGATATTGAGCCCCGTCGGGATCGTTCCAGAAGTAGATCGGCATCGAAGGAAACGGCGCGGTGCAGACCAGTTCTCCTTCCCGGCCCACTACCGGCACTCCCTCATCGTCGTAGGCGAAAACCTTCATTGCCAGGCCACGGCACTGAAGTTCCCCCTCGTATACCGGCCCCATCGGGTTTCCCAGGGCAAAACAGCCGTTCAGGTCTGTCCCGCCGGCAATCGAAGCCAACTGGATGTCTGACTTGATGGCATCGTAGACAAACCTGAACCCTTCGGCGGATAGAGGGCTGCCGGTGGAGAGAATCACCTTCAGGGATGACAGGTCAAACCGGTCCTTCGGTCGGGCACCGCTATTCTGCAGACCAGAGAGATAGCCGGCGCTTGTTCCGAAAATGGTTATGCGCTCATCCTGGGCCATCTGCCAGAGCGATGCCGCAAATGGATGGAACGGGCTGCCGTCATAGAGCACAATGGTAGCACCGACAGCCAACGAACTGATGAGCCAGTTCCACATCATCCAACCGCAGGTAGTGAAATAGAATATCGTGTCGTCAGCGGAGAGGTTGGTATGCAACACCAGCTCCTTCAGATGATGAACAAGGACGCCCCCGGCGCTTTGTACCATGCATTTTGGTTGGCCGGTGGTTCCGGAAGAATACATGATATACAGGGGATGACCGAACGGCAGCTGGGCGAAATCGATCTCCCGGTCGTTTTGTGACTCTTTGAAATCAGAGTACAATTCGGCAATTTTGATGGCGTCCAGATCGGGATGCTCGTTGATGTAGGGGATGACCACCAGTTTTTCGACGGAAGGGAGCTGTGTGACAATTTCGGCCATACGGTTCAGCGAGTCCACTTCCCGGCCCTTGAAAAAATAGCCGTCCGCAGTAAACAGCACTTTGGGCTGTATCTGACCAAAGCGGTCAAGAACACCCCTGATGCCGAAATCGGGCGAGCAGGAGGACCAGACCGCTCCGAGAGAGGTAGTCGCCAGCATGGCAATGACGCTCTCCGGCATGTTGGGGACGAAACCGGCGACCCGGTCCCCGACGACGACCCCAGCTTTTTTCAAGGCTGCGGCCACCCGGGCCACCTCATCATAGAGCTGGCGGTAGGTGAGCGTCCGGCGGATTTTATCTTCACCCCTGAATATCAGTGCGCACTGGTCATCCCGACGACGGAGCAGATTTTCGGCAAAGTTGAGCCTGGCGCCCTCGAACCACTGCGCACCGGGCATCTTTCCGACATCGTCAATGATCGTCTCATACGGAACCGAGGCCCTAACCTGACAAAAATCCCATACCTGCCCCCAGAACTCCGCGATATGATTGATCGACCATTCGTAGAGGCCGTCATAATCACCGTGTGAAGTACCATACCGTTCATTGATCAGTTTCATGAAGCGGTACATGTTCGATGATTCGATCTGCTGAGTGCTCGGTTGCCATAATAGTTTGCCCATATACCATACCTTTCCCGTGCAAATGATATTCAGCCGCTCCCCACACTCTTACCTGACAGGCTGCGGATCGCGCCATGCTGCTCTCAGGTGCTCACCGTGCCGTCCAGCCGCAATCAATGGTCAAACAGGACCCGGTAATGGATCTCCCTCGATTCGAACAGAGGAAGAGAACCAGGTCAGCGACTTCATCGGGTTCGATGATTTTCTTGATCGCTGCCGGCTTGAGCATGATCTCCTCAAGCACCGCTTCTTCTCCTATCTTGTGAGCCTTTGCCTGATCGGCGATTTGTCCTTCCACTAACGGTGTCCTCACGTAGGCGGGGCACACGGCATTTACCGTAATACCGTGATTGCCTCCTTCCAGCGCCGCGGTTTTCGTCAACCCAAGCAACCCGTGCTTTGCGGAAATGTAGCCTACCTTATGGGGAGAAGCGACAAGTCCATGTATTGAAGCGATGTTAACGATTCGTCCCCATCCTTGCTGCCGCATCGAGGGCCACACATATTTGGTCAGCAGGAAGGGGGCCGTCAGCATGACACGCAGCAGCAACTCCCACGTATCCTCCGGGAAGTCCTGAAGTGGTGATACGTATTGGAAACCACCATTATTGACCAGGATGTCGACCCTCCCGTACGCGTCTATGGCCGTCGAGACAAGGTGCCGACACGACTCACGTTCAGCCAAATCGACAAAGACATAGGAAGCGCCAATTCTCTGAGCGGCATCACGGCCGCTCTCTTCGTTCAGGTCTCCGATCACCACATCATGGCCTTCGCCAACCAGTGCCTGGGCAATCGCCAGGCCGATACCGCTTGCTCCCCCGGTCACGATGGCGCATTTTTTCGTACTCATTTCAGATAGTCCTCCTATGGTGGAAGAGCGGTGCAGACGTGATTGCGTTGATGCTTGAGATGCCGAGGTATGCCCCCTCATGATCAGCAACCGGGACCCCCGGAAACGGTCACCGAGCAAAGCCGGGCCCCGGTCATCCGCCAGAGCTCAGGTTCTCAGGGAACTAAGTGTAGCATCATTTTCACCGGCTTACAAAAGCCAACATCTTCTCTACAACCACTACAGCCGCGCTAATAGTCGAAGAACGAGGTACACTACTGGCCCGTGTTCGTATCCGCAGCAACCTGATCGGACGGCATTGAACCGAGAGCTTTCCTTTTTCCGGCCCTGCTTCCTTTTCTTTGGTTCATCCGACTCAAGCGTACGTCTCTACAACCGGGGAGGCGGAGGGTATCGCTGGAAAACGCCTCGCGAAGGCCCGCCGGCGCGCCACAGCAGGCCCGCAGGGTTGCGGACAGGACGTCCGCAACTGACAGCAGGCCATGGATGGCCTGTCTGTCAGCCGTGGCGTGACGGCGAAGGAGCCGAAGAGCAGCGTTTGGAAGCGATGCCCTTCGCC
>JAUVWB010000220.1 GCA_030604345.1 Desulfofustis sp.
CAGCAGGGCGGCCAGGGCCGCAGTCAGGGTGACGATGATCGAACGGGTGGCATTGCCGGGGCGAAACAGGCTTCTCTGGGCCTGCCGCAGCGCCAGCGGGCGGATGGGGAGCCGGCGCACGCCTTTCAGGCTGAGGGTTACGATGATCACGATTACGGCAATGAAGGCGAGACTGCCGGCCGTGAAGTAAAGACCGATCTTCACATCTTCCAGCTGCCGGACCACCAGCAGACTCAGAAAGAGCAGAATCACCAGAGATAACATCACCGGCAACCGCCGGCCGGCGAACGTCGCCTGCTCATGGCGCAGCAAGGCAATCGGCCGGATCAGATCGGCACGGTACAATGGCAATGCGGAGAACACGAGCACCACGAACAACCCCACCAGCATCCCCTCCAGTAAGGGACCCGGGGTCAAGCCAAGCGCCGTTCCCGGTGGGATGATGGAACCAAAGAGGAGGGGAAAACACCATTTTATCGCCACCCCGACGACCACCCCGACGATACTGCCGAGCAGTCCCAGAAAAAGGGTTATGCCGAGATAGTGGGTAAACAGGAACCGTCTGGTCACGCCAAGCGCCTTGCCGATGGCGATGGTTGCTTGTTTGCGGCGCAGCAGGGCCGACAACGATGTCTGCATCCCGATACCGCTGAGCAGCAGGGTAAAGATACTGATAAACGAAAGGAAAAAAAGCAGATTGTCAAAAAAACGCTTAACCTGGGAGCGGGCGGTGGTGGCCGTTTCCACCCGCTCCTGCCCGGCGGTGGCCACGTCCCGCAATTGGTCGGCGATTTCCGCAGCCTGGTCAGGTCGATCCAATTTCAGCAAGACCTCGTACTGCGAACGGCTGCCCACCCCCAGCAACCCCAGTTCATCCAGATCCAGCGTCGAAACAAAGATCCGCGGCCCAAGGGCGAACAGGGATACCGGCCGGGACGGATCACGAACGACGGTATCGACAACGTTCAGCTGAGTCGAACCGACTTGCAGCCGATCACCCAACTCGAGGCCGAGCCGGGTCAGGACCTCCGGTGCCACAACCACCTGGCCACGCCCCAGAACCTGCGAAAAATCGCGCCCCGATGTCAGCTCAACCGTGCCGTAGAGCGGGTATTGCGGCGCCACCGCCATGATCGAGACAAACAGCGACTCCTCCCCCTTGACCGGGCGAACCACCGAGTAAAACTCGTAGGTCCTGATCCATTCCCCGCCCGCTTTCTGGCGTATCGACTCGATCGTCTTGAGCAGCGGTGGTGAGATCGGATAGTGGGAATGGATGATAATATCGCCGCCATGCAGGGCCTGGGCATCGCTGAGCAGCGAGCGGTGCACATCCGCCTTGAAGCTGTTCAGGGCGGTTAGCGTGGCAATGGACAGAGCGACACAGAGGACGAAGGTAATCGCCTGGGCGCCGCCAAGGCGAAGCTCTCCCAGCAGGAAGCGCCAATGGATCATAATCGGTCGTTTTCGGCCAAACGGCCGTCGCTGAGATGGACCCGGCGATCCGCCCGGGCGGCAATGTCCGGGCTGTGCGTGGCCATGATCAACGTCACTCCCCGCTCACGCTGTAATTCCAGCAGCAGCCGCAAGACCTCTTCACTGTTTGTCGAGTCCAGATTGCCGGTCGGTTCGTCGGCAAAGACCAGCGGCGGCTCATTGATCAGGGCCCGGCAGATCGCCACCCGCTGTTTTTCACCGCCGGAAAGCTCCTGGACGAAGTGGAACCGTCGATCATACAGGCCGACCCGTTCCAACAAACGGGCCGCCTTGTCCTCAGCGGCGGGATCGCGTCGCAACTCTGCCGGAAACATCACATTTTCGATGGCGTTGAGCGAGGGGATCAGATGGAACGACTGAAAAACGAACCCGATCGACTGGTTACGAACCGGCGCCAGTTCCTCTTCGTTCAATGCGGTGATGTCCCGACCGTCCAAGAGAATGTGTCCACTGGTCGGGCGATCCAGGCAGGACAACAAGCTGAGCAGCGTTGTTTTGCCGCTGCCGCTTTTCCCGGTGATAACCGCGAACTCGCTTCGCTTGAAAGCAAGCGACACGTCATCAAGAACCAGCAGGTTCCGGGGACCAACCCGGTATTGTTTCGTCAAGTGGCGGCTTTCCAAAATGCTGTCAGTCATGCGCGACAATCCCTGATCTTTTCAGCGTGGTGAAAATGAAATGAGGTTAACGTCAGCACAAGGTAATCACGAACCCGAGGAAAGACAGGACCGCGCATGCCGAGAAGCGGTTCCTATGGGAACCTTGAAAAAGTGCCCTTTTGCCCAATCTCATCGTTGCGCAATCACATTTTATCTTAGCAATATCATCTATATGCCTGCGGTAAAATGATCTTGCGCGCCTCGATCTTGAACGAAATTTCGACTTTTCAAGCTTCCCTTATGCGGTTGTTCAACGCAAGATCCGCCGCACCTGCCAGAGCCGGTCCCGCCAATAGGACTCGTTCAGGTGCGATACGGTCACACCTATGCTCGTCGACGCGTGCAGAAACCGGTTGCGATCGAGCACGATGCCCACATGCCGATCCCACAAACCGGTCTTGAAGAATATCAGATCTCCGGGCCGAGCCGTTGCGAGAGCGATTTCATCTCCGGTCTCGACCAGCCGGTCAGTGGTGCGAGGCAGTTTGATGCCGAATTGGCGGTCAAACGTCACGGCCACAAATCCCGAACAATCGATACCGTTTTTGCTGTTGCCCCCCTGGCGATAGGGAACCGATCGCCAGGACTCGTAATGACCAAGCAAGCGGGAGACCACCCTGCGTGTTTCCCGTTCATCCCACTCCGGCGCGACAACGATCGTTTTTTTCGTACACGAGGAGAGCGCAACCAACAGGATTGCCAGCAGCAGGGTGACGGATGAATGCATCCGGACAAGCCCCGCCGCACCGGCACCTGCGTAATCGTTCGTTCGTTTTATCTTCATGAGGTTCCGTCTAGGGTATCGGTGCCATCCCCGGTAGGCCGACGACCAGGAAGGAATAACCGGAGAGGGAAAAAAGAGCGAGCAACAAAAAGGACACGAGCCTGCGGCTCATGGCCTGTTTGGCGAACAGGACAACTGCCCCGATCATTACTGGCAGTGGGAAAAGGTAGCGCCCCTGGGCCTGAAAATCATCCGTCCAGGAGTGATAGAACGATGCCCCCACCAGGGCTGCCGACACCACCAGGGCCACAACTAGTGCCACCCGTTGCGGCCAGTCGCCCTTGAGCAGAATAAACACGCAGACAGCGCCCAGCAGAACCAGGGCCAGCCACCGGAACAGATCGTACACCCCATGCCGGGCGGATACCGTCATATGACCATACACCCCGAAACCGCTGCGAAAGCTCTTTTCCAACCAGCGATGGCTGTGGATGAGTTTGGCGGCGGTGACCCCGCGTTCCTTCATATTGAGATAGGGGTGTTGTTTCTCCAGCGGTGTGGTGGGGTTAAAAAGCGGCAACGCCAACTCGGCCCGCAACGCCGCCTTTTTCTCGTTCAGCGCGAAATCGTTTACATACCATTGCACCGAGACATAGCCAGCGGCACACATGACACCGACCACACCGGGTAGCAGCAGGCGGAGTATCGGCGAGCGCCACGGCAGGCCACCTCGATGCTGCCAGATGGTCAGGGCCGCCAGCACCACCAGAAACCCCGCAACCGGCAGATAATTGCTTTTGACCAGGAGCAGAAGGGCAATCAGCAGGCCGGCCACCGGCCCCCAAAACCAACGAGAGCCTTCACCGCTCAGCAGGTACCGGTTGAACCGCGACGACTGATCGGCGACCAGCGCACAGCAGACGATGGAGAGGAGCAGAGCAAAGGCATCTGAGTTGCAGTAGGAAAAGACATACCAGAGTTGCGGAGAGATCAGCAGGGTTGCCGCCATCCAGCGCATTCCAGAGAAGGAGAGCGACAACAGAAGCAGGGCCAGCAACATGGTCACGTTGAAGAGCCGGAAGGGCAGGTGGTCGGGC
>JAUVWB010000413.1 GCA_030604345.1 Desulfofustis sp.
CGCTGATCACCAACGTCACCTCGTTCGGGGCGTTCGCCGATATCGGCGTCCATCGCGACGGCCTGATTCACATCAGCCAGTTGGCGGACCGTTTCGTCTCCGATCCGGCCGACGTGGTGAGAGTCCGCCAGCACGTAACGGTGCGGGTACTCGACGTGGATCTGGAGCGAAAGCGGATTAACCTGTCTCTTAGAGGGGTGTGATTGCTAATAGGTAAGCAGCGGCGTCCGGCCGAAATTCTGCGGTTTGGCCAGCTCCTTGAGGATGAAGTCAGCCACATCCAGCCGCGAGATGCGTTTTGCGGTCACCCCAGTCAGATCGTTGATGACTCGATAGACGCCGGTACGCGGACCGTTGGTCAACCCGGCAGGACGCACGATCAACCAGTGCAGGCCGCTGGCCTTGATGATTTCCTCCTCCCGGTCCTTGTCCTCGTAGATGGTTTTCAGCACCAGCGGTTTGAACAACCGATCGTAGAGGAAACCGCCGTGGCCTTTGCTGTCACCGGCGCCGATACCGGTCACGGCAACCAGCTTGCACGCCGGATTCTCCTGCAACGCCGCCACCAGGTTGCGCGCGCCGACAGAGAATAGATCGACCGGCCCGAAAGTGAGGGGTGAGCCAATACAGGAACAGACCGCTTCCTGATCCCGTGCCGCCGACCGCACCGCCTCAGCGTCGCGAATATCGCCCCGGATCACCTCGAGCGATCCGGTACCTGCATCGAGCCGAGCCGGGTCTCTGACCAAAACCCGCACCTCATGCCCTTCCTGGCGGGCACACGACAGGAGAGCTCGACCGATTCCCCTGGTGGCCCCGATGATCAAGATCTTCATGGTCGCTCCTCGAATTTAGGTTCCATGCTCCTTCTCACCTGCTCACCGTACCAGGCTTATCACCACCATAAGTTCGCCCATTCTCCATGGCAATGGATCGCAGGCGTTCCCCCAACCTGTTATCAGCCGCCACACCGATGTACATTACCATTTGCGAAACAGACACAAAAAATGCACAATCGGTGCTGCAAACCTCAAGGACCAAATGCCGAGACCTGCGCGCCAGTTCACATGAAAACAGGTTCATCCGACCCAAGCGTACCTATCTGCAACCGGGTTATGTGCCTGCATCTCTAAAAATACGCTGAATCCGGATGAGCCAGAAAAAAAAACCAACCACCAATCGGTCGCCACGCCCATCCAGCACCAAACGGGGCACGAATCGAAAGACGGCACCCTCCCGGAATACTTCACGGCGAGTAGCGACAATCGGGTTGGCTTTAGAAATCTTGGGCCTGACCGTGGCCGGTATCCTGGCCACGGTCGTACTACTGGGTCACGGCTCCCGCCTTTTCAGCGGCACCAGCCTGATCCGCAGTCTCCTCCCCTTCGCTTTCTCAGTCGTGGGCATCGCCCTGCTGGGCATCGTCTTTTTCTCCTTCTGGCAGCGGCTGAAAAAGCATCTCCAGGCCCGTTCGCTGCTGCTCCCGGGAGCCGTAGCCCTGACGCTTGCCGCTGTTACCGCCTTGCTCGTCACCGTGGGTCCTTTCCATAAAGAGATTCAATCGTTTCGTACCCTCGTCGGCGGCCGTCAAGAAGCGAGCCGCAACGCCCTGTC
>JAUVWB010000407.1 GCA_030604345.1 Desulfofustis sp.
CCGTGAAACGTACCGGCAGGGTCATGTCGGTGCCTGTCGGCGACGCTATGCTGGGGCGTGTGCTCAATCCCCTGGGACAGCCTATAGACGGCAAGGGTGAGATTAAAGCCGAAGTAACAATGCCCATCGACATCAAAGCCCCCGGAGTAGTGCAGCGTCAGCCGGTCAAGGAGCCGCTTCAGACGGGGCTTAAATCGATCGACTCGATGGTTCCCATCGGCCGCGGACAGCGCGAACTCATCATCGGCGACCGGCAGACCGGCAAGACCGCCATCGCGCTCGACACGATCATCAACCAGCGCGGCAAGGACGTGATCTGCATCTACGTGGCGGTCGGCCAGAAAAAATCGACCGTGGCGCTGGTAGTTGAGGCGCTGCGTAAGCACGGAGCCATGGAATACACCACGGTCGTCTCCGCCTGTGCCTCCGATCCCGCCCCGATGCAATACATCGCTCCGTTCGCCGGATGCGCCATGGGTGAATATTTCCGGGACAACGGGCAGCACGCGCTGATCATCTACGACGATCTGTCGAAACAGGCGGTCTCCTATCGCGAATTGTCATTGTTGCTGCGGCGTCCTCCGGGACGTGAGGCCTTCCCCGGCGACATCTTCTTCAACCACTCCCGGTTACTGGAGCGAGCCGCCAAGGTAAACGATGAAAAGGGCGCCGGGTCGCTCACCGCTCTGCCGATCATCGAGACCCAGGCCGGAGACGTTTCCGCCTTTATTCCGACCAACGTCATTTCCATTACCGATGGTCAGGTGTACTTGGAACCGAACCTCTTCTTCTCCGGCGTTCGTCCCGCTATCAACGTAGGTCTGTCGGTATCGCGAGTCGGTGGTGCCGCTCAGGTCAAAGCCATGAAACAGGTGGCCGGAACTCTGCGTCTTGATCTCGCTCAATATCGAGAACTGGCAGCATTTGCCGCCTTCGGTTCCGATCTCGATGCCAAAACTCAGGCCCAGTTGACCCGTGGTGAACGATTGGTCGAGATCTTGAAACAGCCGCAATACCAGCCACTGCCGATGGAAAAGCAGGTCACCATTCTTTATGCCGGTACCCGTGGCTGGCTTGACAAACTGCCGGTAAGCGTTCTGGCAGATTACGAGCAGGAACTCTACCATTACATCGAGTCAAATGAGCCGTCGATTTTCACCGATCTGAAAGAGCAGAAGGTATTCACCGACGCCATCAAAGAGAAACTGGAGAAAGTGCTGACCAGCTTTGGTGAAACCTTCAAGGCAACAAAAGGTCTTAACTAATCCAGGAAAGGTCCCGTTATGCCGAGCTTAAAAGATGTGAAAACGAAGATCGGCGGTGTCAAAAAGACAGCGCAGATCACCAAAGCGATGAACATGGTTGCTTCGGCGAAGCTACGTGGCGCGCAGGAGAAGATGGAGGCCTTCCGTCCGTATACTGCCAAGTTCAACGAAGCGATGTCCAATTTGTCCGGCCGCTCCAGCGGCGGCAGCTTCCCTCTGATGGAACGGCGCGAGATCAAAACCATTGAACTCGCGGTCATCACGTCCGACCGAGGGCTGTGCGGCTCGTTTAATTCCAACATTGGTAAACTCGCCGAACGCAAGATGCGGGAGTACGAAGGGCAAGGAAAAAAAGTCAGCTTCGTCTGCGTCGGCAAAAAGGGTTATCAGCTGTTGAAGCGCACGGAGAAGGTGCGCAAGGTCTTTCGCGACATCATGGGTACCTTCCAGATGTACAATGCCCGAGAGATTGCGACTGAACTATCCCAAAATTTCCTTGCCGGGAACGCTGACAAAGTGGAAATAATTTATGGTGAATTTGCCTCAGTCGCCGTCCAGAGGCCGACCTGCAAGGATTTTCTGCCGGTACAGCCGATAGAAGCGCAGGCGGGTGCGGAAACGAA
>JAUVWB010000191.1 GCA_030604345.1 Desulfofustis sp.
CGAATTCGTCGCCGATTTCATCGGCCGGGCCAACCTGGTCAAGGCGACCATCCGGGAACAGACAACGGATCATACCATCGTCGATTCCGCCCTCGGTCGACTGACCTGCCGCAAGGCTGACTTGCCGACCGGGACACCGGTTACCCTCTGCCTGCGTCCCGAGTTCATCTCCGTGGGCACGGCGGAGCGGCAGGGCGTCAACACCGTCAACGGCACGGTCGCCTCCCTGGTCTTCGTCGGTGATGCCTACGAAGGCGAGATCGCGGTCGGCGACCAGCTGCTGCTGGCGCACATCGACCCGGACAGCACGCTGCAGGAAGGCGACGCCGTCGGCTTCCTGCTGGACCCCGACCATTGTCTTCTGGTCGCCAGATAGTGTAATCCCATGACCGGCACGCATAGCAAACTGACCCTCCTGCTGATCGTCATCGTCGGCTTCCTCACCGTCTGCCCGGTAGTCATGCTCGTTTTCGGCAGTCTCTCCGAGGGACTGACCGCCACCGGCACCTTTACGCTGGCCAAATACATCGACGCCTACTCCGATCCGGAATTGCTTCAGGTCATCTGGAACACGGTCATCTTCGTGGTCGGTTCGTCCCTCACCGCCACCGTACTGGCCCTGTTTCTCGCCTATCTGAACATCCGTACCAACATCCCCTGCAAATTCATCTTCGGTATCATTTCCATCATCCCGATGATGATCCCGCACATTCTTTTTTCGGTCAGCTGGGCGCTGCTGCTCAACCCCTCCAACGGGATCCTCAACCTGATTCTCAAGCAGGTATTCTTCCTGGATAGTTCGCCGTTCAACATCTATAGCCTGCCGGGCATGATCCTGGTGGAGGGGCTGCTCGACCTGCCCATCGCCTACCTGATCATCGCTCCGGCCATGGCCGCTTTCGATGCGTCGCTGGAGGAATCATCGCGGGTCTGCGGCGCCTCGACAGCCAAGACCATCTTCCGCATCACGCTGCCGGTGCTGCGCCCCGCCATCCTCGCCGCCTTCATCCTCTGCGTCATCCGCGGTCTGGCATCCTTTGCGGTGCCGTCGGTCATCGGCATGCCCGGCCGCATTTACGTGCTGGCCACCCATCTCTACGAGATGGTCTCCACCGGCTTTGCCGCCGACTACGGCAAGGCCGCGGCCGTAGGCATGAGCGTGCTGGTCTCCTCGGTTATCCTCATTTACCTGTACCGCTACCTCACCTCGGCCGGAGAGAAGTATGTCACCATCGCCGGACGTGGCTACAAACCGACCATCATTCAGCTGCAGCGATCAAAAATCCCGCTGTTTATCATCCTCGGCGTCCTCTCCTTCGTACTCATCGTGCTGCCGGTGATCGTCCTCATCTACACCTCGCTGGTCCCCTATTCGATGGTGCCGAGCGCCCGCGCCTTCTCGATGATGAGCCTGAAACACTGGATCGACGTGATCAACGATCCGATCTCCATCCTGTCCTTGAAAAACAGCCTGCTCCTCGGCGTTTCCGGGGCCACCATCGGGGTCATCCTCTCTATATTCGTGGCGTATGTGATCGTCAAGGTGCGGACCAGGAGCGCCGGGGTTCTCGAGTCTCTCAGTTTTCTCTCCTTCTCGTTTCCCGGCATCGTCATCGGCGTCGGCTTCATGTGGTTCTTCGTCCGTACCCCACTCTATGCGACCATCTGGGCCTTGCTGATCGGCTATATCGCCACCTATCTGCCCTACGGCATCAGGCCGTTGTCCAGCGCCTTCGTGCAGATCCACAATCATCTGGAAGAATCGTCGCTGGTGGCCGGCGCCTCCTACCTGACCACCCTGCGCCGCATCGTCATCCCCCTGCTGGTCCCGGGCATCGTCTCCGGGTGGGTGCTGATGGCCACCATGTTCGTCCGGGAGTTGTCGCTATCGGTGGTTCTCTCCCGGCCGGGCACCGAGGTCCTGGCCGTGCAGATCCTGCGCTTTTCCGAGGATGGTCTGTGGGGACGGCTGTCGGCGCTGGGGATCATGATGATCGGGATTTCCACCCTGCTGGTGATTGCCGTCAACCTGATCGGCAACCGCTTCCGCCCCCCCGAGAACTGAGCCGGGCGGCCAGGCAGAGGCCGGCTCGACATGCCCGGTACCGGCTCGCGCATTTTCTCGCACCTGCTTGACATTCATTCGCCAAAACACCTACCATGGAGGTGGCTGTCACCTGCAGGCCTGTCGTTTGTACAACGCCGGCAGCCATGATCTGCTGAGCCGGCGCAAAGATTGTCACCCTGGGAGAACAGGATGAAACTCAGAGGAAAACTGCTGCTCATCGCCGCCATCGGCATCGTTCTCACCTTTGCCGCCAGCGCTGTGATCACCTGGTATTATTACGCGCAGGAAAAACAGAAACGGATCAGGGATGCCGTGGCCGCGGCACAGCACAACTTCACGGTCGCACTGGACGCCAAAAAGGACGTGTGGCAGACCAACGCGCTACAGATCGCCAGCAACCAGCAGATCGTTTCGGCGATGGCACATGGCAGCAGAGAGGATGCAGAACGGATATTGAGCGGTCTCGGCTCGGTATTCAAGAACCACACCTCCTTCAAGAACGTCGAGGTCCACCTGATCGACAAGGATCTCAAATCGTTTTTCAAATCCTGGGACCCTGACCGTTTCGGTGAGCAAATCAGCCATTCCCGGGGCTATCCGCTGGTCAAAGAGCAAGGAAGATCACAGGTGGCCATGGAAATGTCGACCAAAGGGCTGCGCCTCAAGGGACTCTTTCCCGTTTTCGAGCAAGACACCTTTCTCGGCATCGCCAATTTCGAGGGAGGCCTCAACTCGTTGAAATTGACTCTCAAGCCCTACGGAATAGATTTTCTTTATTTCATGGACGCCAAGGATGTGGACATCGCCCCGCATTACCGGGACGGCGAACAGGTGGGCCCCTATATCCTCAACCAAAGCAACGGCGACGAGGAGTTCAGCGCCTTCGTCAAACAGCCGGAAATCCTCGACCGGATCCTGGCCGAGGAGTACCTGATCACGGACGACTATCTGGCCTTCAAAGGGCACTTTACCGATTTCACCGGGGCTCCGATCGGCCTCTATCTGCTGGGCATGAAGACCGATCTGGTGATGGAAGACATCTTCGCCTTGCGAGGATTGATGGTGAAGTTGTTTATCGGCCTGTTCGGCTGTTTTCTGCTGTTATTGTTCGCCCTCATCTTCTTTACCAGCGTCAGGGTGATCAAACCGCTGACCGCTATCTCCCGCAGCATGGAGGACATCGCCATCGGCGAGGGCGATCTCACCAAGCGGATCCCGGTGCAGGGCAAAGACGAAATCGGCATCCTGGCCGGCTGGTTCAACCAGTTCCTGGACAAGTTGAACGCCATCATCGTCGATATCAGCCGCAATTCGGAAACGGTAACCGCCGCCGCCTTCGAACTGCTCTCGGTATCCGGACAGCTTGCCGATAATTCCGAAGAACTGAGCGGGCGAGCCAATACCGTGGCCGTCGCCTCGGAAGAGATGAGTTCGAACATGAATTCGGTGGCGGCCGCCAGCGAGCAGATCGCCACCAACGTGAGCATGGTGACCGATTCCGCCTCGCTGATGCGGCAGAGCCTGGCGGCGGTGCGGCAGAATTGCGACCAGGCGAGCAAGGTATCGGACGAGGCGGTGGCCCAGATCAATGAGACCACCGTCCGGGTCGACCTGCTGGGCACTGCGGCAACGGAGATATCCAAGATCACCGAAGTGATCACCGAGATCGCCGACCAGACCAACCTGCTCGCCCTCAATGCCACCATCGAGGCGGCCCGGGCCGGTGATGCCGGCAAGGGGTTTGCAGTGGTGGCTGGCGAGATCAAGGAACTGGCACGACAGACCGCCTCGGCGACCAACGAGATCCGCAGCAAGATCTCGGACATCCAGACCCTGACCACGACCACCGTCGATGACGTGGACAAGGTAGCCAGTGTCTTTGGCGAGGTGAAGAAGGTCGTCGATCAGATCGTCTCGGCCATCGAGCAGCAGGCCGCCAGCACCGAAGAGGTCGCCGGCAACATCGAACAGGCGGCCCACGGACTGCAGGAAGTCAACGAGAATGTGTCGCAAAGCTCACAGGTATCCGGAGAGATCGCCAAGGATATCTCGGATGTGCAATCCTATGCCGACGACATGCACCGCAAGAGTCGGACCATGCGCGGCAGTGCGGAAAACCTGACCGATCTTTCGGGTAGGCTCAAGGAGATGATCTCCGTCTTCAGGGTCAGTCAGGCACCTGGTTCAGTTGCAACGACGTCGTCTGCGAGCGAGGCCGTGATCGAAGACCTGATGCCCTGGGGCCCGAAACTGCAGATCGGCATCACCGAGATAGACAGCCACCACCAGAAACTCGTCGCCCTGATCAACCGGCTCTACCGCGCCATGAAGCAGAAGAAAGGC
>JAUVWB010000097.1 GCA_030604345.1 Desulfofustis sp.
GGTAAAGTCTCGAACATTATTCGCGGCGACATACAATCGCAGGTTGAATTGAGGACTTTCGATAACCATTCGATCACAGCAGTGATCACGAATGGCAGTATTGATCAACTTGGGCTCTGCCGGGGAAGGCTGGTAACCGCCGAAATCAAGGCGCCTCTGGTTATCCTGTTGAACGGGGACGTCGCCCCGTCAAGCAGTGCAGAGAACCTGTTTTATGGAACAGTATCTAAGATATCGGAAGGTGTGATCAACACGGAATATGTTGTCCAAATATCCGACACCACGGAACTGTGCGCCATTGTAAGCTCAAAAAGTACGTTGGCTTTGGGGCTTCGCCAAGGCGATCGGGTCTGGGCTGTTTTCAACTGTTTTTCAGTAGTGTTACAGGTAGATTGACACAGGACTTCACCTCAAGGGAACCTTGAAAAATTGCCATTCCGCCCAATCATAGCGTTGCGCAATCACCTCTTATCCTTGCCCTATCAGGTATATGCCCTGCGGTAACAGGTTCGTGCGTGTCCCGATCTTGAACGAAATTTCGAATTATTCAACCTCCCCATCAGTTGGCAGATATACCTTGTGTCTATCGAGCGGATCGCCAACCATTCGGCTTTACACGTGGAACTTTTTCCCAGCATCTGTCTTTCGCTCATATTCGCCGCATCAGACGCATCCCGTTCAGGGTTACCAAGAGTGACGCCCCCACGTCGGCAAATACCGCGAGCCACAGGTTGGCCATGCCGAGGACCAGCGACAGCAGGAAGATGATCTTTACCAGGATTGAAAAACCGATATTCTGGCGAATGATCGCCATGGTTTTGCGACTCAACCTGACAAGATAGGAGAGCTTGCTCAAATCGTCAGTCATCAAGGCAATGTCGGCAGTCTCAAGGGCCACATCCGATCCGGCAACTCCCATGGCCACACCGATGGAGGCCGTTGCCAAGGCGGGGGCATCGTTCACCCCGTCGCCGACCATGACAACCTTGTCGAATTTTGTGGCGATCTTTTTGACCGCTGCAACCTTATCCTCCGGAAGCAGATCGCTATAAAAGGCATCGAGATCGATCCTGGCGGCAATGGCAGCGGCCACCCGGCTGTTGTCCCCGGTCAGCATGGTCACGTGCCGTATTCCCGCTTGGTGGAGATCCCGAACCGCCTGCCTGCTATCTTCTCGAATCGCATCGGCGACGGCGATCATGCCCAGTATGCGGTCGCCCTCGCCCAGCAGCATGACGGTCTTGCCGCCTTGTTCCAATTCGCCAAGCGTTTGCCGAAATTCGGTGAGTTCGATGCCCCGTTCTTCGAAGAGACGGAGGTTGCCGATGAATACGGTCCGCCCTTCGACTTCCGCTTGCGCGCCACGCCCCACCAAGGCCTTGAAGTTCGTCGATACGGGGAGTCCTTCCATTCCTCCCGTCCTTTCGACGATGGCCTTGGCCAGAGGATGCTCGGACCATTTCTCTACGGCGGCGGCCGTGCGGAGCACTTCGGTCTCGGTACAGCCGGCCCCGGGGATGATATCGGTAACGAGCGGTCGGCCCTGAGTAAGGGTGCCGGTCTTGTCAAAGGCGATGGCCCGGATCACACCCATCTGCTCCAGATAAACCCCGCCTTTGATGAGGACGCCATGTCGAGAGGCGTTGCCGATGGCAGCGACGATGGATACCGGGGTCGAGATGACCAGGGCGCAGGGGCAGGATATCACCAGCAGGACCAGACCGTTGTAAAACCAGGGGGCGAATGGCTGCTCGAAAAGCAACCAGGGAACAAGCATCACCCCTGCAGCCGCAATCAGCACGAGCGGAGTGTAATACGAGGCGAAAACGTCGACGAACTGTTGCGCCGGCGCCTTTGCTGCCTGAGCCTCTTCGACGAGGTGCGTGACCCTGGCGATCGTCGATTCGTCGGCGCTTCTGGTCACGGCAATCTCCAGAGCGCCGTGGGTAAGCAGGGTTCCGGCATATACCATGTCGCCTTCGGATTTCTCGACGGGGATCGACTCTCCGGTGATGGTCGCTTCGTTGATAGCCGAGGCACCACTGCGGATTATTCCATCCATGGCGATCCTTTCCCCGGGTTTGACGATGATGACCTCTCCCACCGCAATTTCTTCGACGGGAAGACGCATTTCGCTCGTTCCCTTTTTTACCGTCGCCTCGGGCGGAGCGAGTTCCATCAGCGAGCGAATGGACTGCCGTGTCCTCTCTAACGTATAGCTCTGCAAAGTATTGCCCAGCGAGAAGAGGAAGGCGACCGCAGCCCCCTCGTTCCACTCACCGATGGCCGCTGCCCCGATTATCGCCACGGTCATCAGAAAGTTCATGTCAAAGGTCAGCGACCTGAGACCGTAGAGTCCGCTTCTTGCAGCGTGAAACCCGCCGATGATGGCCGCAAGGCCAAAGAGATAGTCGGTAGCGCGCGCTGCCGTGGCCGTCCAGTCCATCCCGGTGGCAACCACTAGCAATACGCCGGAGACCATGGTGGCCACCGTGCGGTGATTCTTCCACCAGGGAGCTTCCGCCGCTGCGCGCCGCCGGTTTTCTTCTCGCACCGCCCCGAATCCCACCTGCTGCACGAGGCGCACGATCTCGGCATCGGCCAGGGAATGCTCTATGATCAGTTTGCCAAGGGCGAAACTAACGGTCGCCGAACGTATCCCCGGTACGGCAGCGAGTCTTCTCTCAAGGTTGGCCGCGCAATCACCACAGTCCATCCCAGAGATGAGAAACACCCCTTTGCGCAAGCTGGGCTGGTCGTGGGCACTTTGTCCTTGTTTGAGAGAATGGGTCCGCCAATCGACGATGCCACCAATCGCCAGAGTTTTTTTCCCAGCGTTGACCGACACATCGGCAGGAAGAGCGCAGCATGCCTGCCGGCCCTCACTACTTTGAATATTGACTGATTTCATGAGATTATCTCATACAACAAAGCAGATGCTCCAAGAAAAAGGCAGGTTTGTCACGACAATCAATGCTATATATGATCATATATTCATATATAGCATCTCCCACTGCCTGGTCAACTCAATAGATGAGGTGTCGATCAACAAGCTCGGTAGAGAATGAATCTTTTCCTAAAAGCAACTCCCTATCTGCGTTGGCTGTTAGCAATTTTTCATGCGTGGGCTCCAGGAAAAGATGCCTGGCCCAATCACAGCTGATTCAATCGTCGCTTGCACTGGCTCATCAAGGACGATAGATCACGGTACGTTACATCGCTTGTGAAGAGCCTGTTTTATCATGGCATTCCAGAAAAATTCTGGCGGAGCAGGTACTGCAGATCGAGCGATCCAGCTTGTTGAAAATAGAAGCTATCGCTTCTTTCTTGGAAACGAAGACGTTGTCGATACCGATGTCAAGCAGGTAATCGAGAAATTTGAAATGGCTGCAGATATCCTCTTTCATGTCGTAAAAGTACAGGGCACCACCGGCAGCCTTTCGTTCGTGGGCCAGACGGGAAAGGAGTTCCGCCCCAGCCATATCGATGAAATTTACGCCGCTGCCGATAATGAGCAGATGTTTCTGCTCCGGACGTTGCGCCATCATCTCACGCAAGGTGGCCCGGACATGGTTGACGGCCCCAAAATAGAGGGAACCGTCGATGCGGACAATCTTCAACTGTGGACATTCGGGCAGGAGCGGGTCGGTAACGAAAGAGCGTGCCTCCTGACGCGAATCGGGCACCCGGGTCCTGACATGGGGATGCGAGGTACGATTCAGATAGATGGCCAGCGAGACCAGGATGCCGAGCAGGATGGCAAATTGCAGCTCAAGGAATAAGGTGGCGAGAAAGGTGGTCCCTAGGATCACTGTTTCGGTCAGGCTGGTCCTGATGATCTTGATGATGTGCCCGGGGTCGATCAAGCGCCAGGCAACCAGGAACAGGATGCCTGCCAATACCGCCTTTGGCAGATAATCAGTCAGCGGAGCAAGCAGCAGCACGGCAGGCACCAATAAGACCCCTGAAAAGACGGCGGCAAGCGGTGTCTTGGCGCCGGCCTCATAATTCATGCCGGAGCGATTGAAGGAACCGGTAGCCACGTAACCACTGAAAAAGCTGCCGACGATATTGGACAAGCCTTGTCCGATAAACTCCTGGTTACCATCCAGGTCCCGGCCGGTCTTGTCGGCCAGGGAACGGGCGATGGAAAGTGCCTCCGTCAGCGCGAAAAGAGCCAAGGCCAAGGCGGTCGGGATCAACCGCCGGATATTCTCCAGGGTTATCTCCGGCAACGAAAGCGGCGGCACGGGAGCCGGCAGTGCCCCAACCATGGCGATACCGCTGTTCCCCGTACCGCTCACCGGAGCGATCAACAGGGCCGTTAAGCTGCCGGCAAGCATGGAGATCAGCAGGTACGGGATAGACGGCTTTATCTTTCTGCAGGCCATCCCCGTCGCCACTGTCACCAAACCGACAGCCACGGTTGGAAACTGCATATCTTTGATGTGAAAAAGAAAATTTTTGACAATCGCCCCGAATTCGCCGGAATTCTGGTAGGAAAGCCCGAAAAAGTGTTTGGCCTGACTGGCCATGATCAGAATAGCCGCACCGGCAGTAAAGCCGACAATCACCGAGTGGGAGATGAAGTTGACCAACGAACCGAAACGAACCAGTCCCATGCTCAACTGGATCAGGCCCACCATGAAGGTGACAGCCAGGGCCAGCTGTACGTATTCCGGCGTGCCTGGTACGGCGTAGAGGCTGAGGGAAGAAAACAGCACCAGTGATGCCGCCGTTGTCGGCCCCGAGACCAACAGCCATGAGGAACCGAAGAGAGCCGCGACCATAGCCGGTACCATGCTGGCGTATAATCCATATTGGGGCGGCATCCCGGCGATGACCGCAAAGGCCACCCCCTGCGGCAAGGCGACAACGGCGCAGGTAAAGCCGGCGACCAGGTCGGCCTTCAGGGTCCGCCGAGTGACAAACGGCCACCACAGCAAGAATGGACAAAGCCGATATTTGAGCGTGTTCCTGGTGGAATGGAACAATCCTGTCCTACCATGCATATCGCCCATACCTCTCCCGAATTATGGCAGCAACGCGGCTCTACTGTCTCACCGCAAAATATCTAGCGATGAGCCCTGGCAGATGTGGTCACTGCCGAACATACAGACGTCGATCACCAGCAAGAGGCTTGCGCTACTCGGCGGTCTCCGTCGCCGATTTGCTTTTGACCTTTCCCTGCATCGCCTTGACCGTCTCTTCCAATTGCCGCTGAGCGGTGTCAAACGCGTCACGAATCGAGACGTACACATCGGTGTGTGCGTGATGCTGGCCAGGACTGCGGTTGACCACGATATCCCTGCCCGGGATATGCAGGTCGATCCGAGTGTGAAAGATGCCACCATGCTGTTTTTTGATCGACGGCGCAGACACGACCACCCGACAGCTCTGGATGGCGGGATAAAGACGTTCCAATTTGTCCACTCGCTTGTGAATAGTGGCCTCAACGGCCTCGGATTGCTCCATGTTCTGGAATTGGATGCGTACAGGGGTCTGCATGAGGTCCTCTCCTTCTCTGAAAGGAATGGCTATGCTACACTTAATAATCATCAACGAGCGTCGAGAAAAGAGGCATAAAAAGGTTAGGAGATGGCGTCTATCCTGTCTCCGGAGGCGGTCATGGCACATCAGATGTATCTCGCCTACGACGGATCGATCAATGCCGACTGGGTAGCTCGGTATGCCGTCAGTATGTGCGCTGCAACCGAGCACCGGCAGCTGACACTGCTGCATATCCTCGACGGCACCATCGCCAGCAACCGGGTCGCAAGCAAGATCGAAGGGCTCATGACGGAATGCACCCGACACCGGGTAGAGCTCAGGACTGTTTTCCTGCGTTTCAACACCAGTGTTCTGGCAACATTGCTCGATGCCGTACCGGCAGGCCACGATTCCTTCTGCATCTGCGGGGCAAGAGCGACCTCGAGGGGTAAGGGGTTCCTGGCCGGAACCATCTCGCAGCAGCTCTTGCGCGCCCGGAAGTTCAACACGCTGGCACTCCGGGTCGTCAACCCCGGCCTCCTCGGCTGCCCGTCCCATGTGCTCTTCCCCCTCTCCGGCCATCCGCGGAAATTCAAGGCGGCACTGCCGTTTTTGTTGTTGCTGCTGCCCTGCATCCGAAAACTGCTGCTGCTGCGGGTAATGACCGTGCATCCGCTCGTGTACCGTTATCTCCCCGTTGCCCGGGCTCGAAAAAAAATGCGGCAGGGGACGGCATATCTGGCCGAGGTGATGGCCGAGATCGAGGCAATACAGAAGAAACCACGGTTTCTCGTGGA
>JAUVWB010000352.1 GCA_030604345.1 Desulfofustis sp.
AAACACCAGCTGACCAAAGACGATATCAAGCTGGAATTCGAGTTCGACAAACCCTTGCCGCTCATCTACTGCAACGCCTCCCAAGTGCAGCAGGTGTTGCTCAACATCATCAGTAACAGCCGGTATGCACTCAACGAACGGTACGCAAGACCGCACCCGAACAAGAAGATCCTCTTCCATGGTTCCCTGGTCCACCACGGCAGAACTCCCTACGTCCGCATCAGCGTCACCGATTACGGCACCGGCGTGGAACACCGCCTCATCGAACGGGTCTTCGAGCCATTTTTCTCCACCAAACCGGACGGCCAGGGAACCGGACTCGGTCTGAGCATCAGTTACGGTCTGATCCGGGACAACGGCGGCTACCTGCGGATAAAGAGCCGCTACGGGTCCTATACCACGGTCCAGATCGACCTGCCGGTGGTCGCCGGCGAAGGAGGCTCCCATGCTTAGTGCACCGCGCAACACCACCCTGCTGGGCATCATCCTGGCAATCTATACCCTGCTTCTGGTGATCCCGGCGCTTGTCGCCCGCGGCCGAACCGAAGCGCCAGACACCATCATCGGGCCGATCGCCGGGATCGTCACCCTCTTCTGTGTGGCCCTGTACCTGATGGTGGCCGTCGTCTCGGCGCAGCGCAAGCGTATCGATGCGATACAAAAAACCCTGGATGAACGGGACAAGGAACTCGCTGACAGCCGCTATCACCTGGAACAGGCCATCGACAAACGGACCTTCGAGATCGGTGTGGTCAACGCCTCACTGAACCGGGAGATCGCAGAGCGGCTGCAGGCGGAAACCAAGAGCAAGGAATTGCAAAAACAGATGGAGTTGATCCTCAACTCGGCCGGCGAAGGGATTTTCGGGCTCGACACCGACGGCAACGTCACCTTCGTCAATACGGCTGCGACGGTGATGCTCGGCTGGTCCCGGGAAGAACTGATCGGTCGGAGCCACCACGACCTGGTACACCATCACTATGCCGACGGCACCGTCCACGATCCGAACGATTGCCCGATCCGTCAGGCTTATCGAGACGGCATCGTTCATGCCAGCTCCGACGATGTCTTCTGGGCCAGGGACGGCACCAGGTTTCCGGTGGAATATGTGAGTACGCCGATCATCGACAATTCGGTCATCACCGGCGCCGTGGTCGTTTTCCGCGACCAGAGCACCTTTTCCTGATCGAGCAGCTCGACAACCGCGAACGTACGGGAGGATGTCCATGAACAGAGCACCGAAAACCGGCTCGATTCTGGTGGTCGACGACGAGGCCAGCCTGCGGGAGACCTTTCAATTCTTTCTCTCCCGGGAGGGATATGATCCGGTCCTGACCGCCGCCACCTTCGACGAGGCCTTCTCGATCCTCTCTTCCGGGCCGGTCGATCTGGTGATCTCGGATATCGTTCTGCACGAAGCATCCGGTATCAAGTTGTTGCGCCGGGCACGGCAGGGCGGCATCGACAGCCCATTCATCATCATCACCGGTTATCCGGAAGTGAAAACCGCCGCCGACGCCGTCCGTTACGGGGCGTTTGACTATATCGTCAAGCCGGTGGACAAGGATGCCCTGTTGCGCTCGGTCCGGCTGGTGCTGCGCCAACGACAGCTGGAACGTCTCAAGAGTCAGGCGGAGGAGGAGCGGGAACGATACCGGCTGCTCCTCGACACCGTCTTCAAGAGCGTCACCGACGCCATCATCGTCGTCGACGACAAGCTGAACATCATCAACCTCAACGCCGCCGCCCGCCAGCTCTTTGCCGACCTGCTTCCCGGTTGTACCGAGGGCACCAATCTCAACGCCACCTTCTGTTCCGCCGAATTCTCAACCCTGCGGACCGACCTGCTGCGCGTGCTGCAGACCGGTGAAGACGTGGTCGAACACCGCTTTGAATGCAACACCATCGACAACAAGCCGAAGATCCTGAGCATCTGCACCTCGCCATTTTGCGAGGGGGGAAACCACCGGCACGGCGCCGTCCTAGTCATCCGCGACATGTCGGTACGCTGTCTGCAGCAGCGCAGCAGGCGCTCCAGCTTCCACCGGTTCATCGGTTCCAGCGATGTGATGCAAGCGGTCTACACCATGATCGAAAATGTCGGCCGCGTCGATACCACCGTGCTGATCACCGGCGAATCGGGAACCGGCAAAGAGCTTGCCGCCGAGGCGCTGCACCGAGAATCGAGCCGCAGCCGGATGCCGCTGGTCAAGCTGGACTGCACCGCCATCCCGGAAAACCTGTTGGAAAGCGAACTATTCGGCCACAAAAAGGGCGCCTTCACCGGGGCCGACAAAGATCGCCGCGGCCTGATCATGCAGGCCGATGGCGGCACCCTGTTTCTCGATGAAATCGGGGAAATTTCCGCCATGACGCAGCTGCGGCTGTTGCGCTTTCTGCAGGAGAGAACCTTCTACCCGGTCGGCAGCGACACCCCGATGGTCGTGGACACCCGGGTGATCACCGCGACCAACGTCAATCTCAAGGAAAAGGTGCAGCAGGGCACCTTTCGGGAAGACCTCTACTTCCGACTGCGGGTGATCGATATCTCGCTGCCGCCGCTGCGCAAGCGCAACGGCGATATCGTGATGCTGGCCAACCATTTCGTCAGAAAATTCTCACAG
>JAUVWB010000028.1 GCA_030604345.1 Desulfofustis sp.
AAGAAAAGAGTCCGTTTCGAAGCGGCCACCGACGACGAAGTCATCAGGGCCCTTGATCTGACCATGAAAAAAGAGGGCATCATCCCCGCTCTCGAATCGGCCCACGCCTTCGTCCAGGCCTTCAAGGAGGCGCCGCAGCTCTCTCCTGAAGATGCGGTGATCATCAACATGTCCGGCCGCGGCGACAAGGACATCTTCACCATCGCCGAAGCGTTCGACGACCCGTCCTGGAAGGAATTCATCATCCAGCGTGCCGCCATCTACAGCAAACAAAAAGCGTAACCGTACCACTCGACCGGGAATCACTGCTCATGAAACTGGAAACCTATCTTCGCGAAAGAAAAGCGACCAAAGATATCCTGCTGATGACCCATATCGTGCTCGGTTATCCCTCCCTCACGCTCAACCGGGAGGTGATCCGGCAGATGGTGGACAACGGGGTGGACTGCATCGAGATGCAACTCCCCTTTTCCGAGCCGATGGCCGACGGGCCGGTCATCCTCAAGGCCAACCAGGACGCCATAGCCGCCGGCATCACCATCGAGGAGTGCCTCGCCTTCGGCGCAGAGATGAGCCGGACGCACGCCATCCCCTTTCTCTATATGACCTATTTCAATATCGTCTACAAATACGGTGAAAGCCGCTTCCTCAACCGCCTCCGCGACGATGGGATCGCCGGACTGATCCTGCCCGATCTGCCCCCCGAGGAGGGCGCCGCCTTCTGCACTGCCGCCCGGGAACGGGGCATCGCCCCGATCCAGATCTTTGCCCCGACCAGCACCGAGAAACGGATGCGGGAGCTGCACCACCACGGAGCCGGATTCGTCTACTGCACCGCCCGGCGCGGCGTCACCGGCTCCCACAGCCAGCTGGACGAGACCTTCGACGCCTACCTGCAGCGCTGCCGGAGCGCCACTGCGCTGCCGCGTGCGGTCGGCTTCGGCATCCAGAGCCGGGCCGACGTGGCAGCTTTGATCGGCAAAGCCGACATGGCGGTGGTCGGATCGCAGACCATCAAACTGGTGGATGAACGGGGCGTCGAAGCGGTCGGCCCGTTCATCGCCGCCCTGACCGGTACGGTATCATGAACGAAACGCAGCAGATCAACCGCACGCTCGGCACCACCGAGATCATTTGGAATCTCGACGACCTCTATCCCGGCCCGGACAGCGTCGCCTTCACCGGCGACTGTTCCTGGTGCGAAACGGAAGCGGCCGCCATCGAGGCCGCCTATCGCGGCCGGGTCAAGACGCTCGATGAGCAGGAGCTGCTGGTATTGGTCAAACGGATCGAAGACCTGGAGGCGTGCCTCGGCCGGTTGGCCACCTTCGCCTTTCTCAACTTCACCACCCGAGTGGACAACGAGGAGGCGGGAGCCCTGCAGCAACGCATTCAGGAACTGGCCGACCGCTGCAGCACCAGGCTGGTTTTTTTCGAACTGGAATGGAACAAGGTGAGCAAAAAACGGGCCGGTGAACTGCTCGGCGAGCCGTGTCTGGCGACCTATCGCCATTACCTGGCCAGCCTGCGCCGCTACCGTCCGCACCAACTCCGTGAAGCCGAGGAGAAACTGCTGCTGGAGCTGCGTTCGGTGGGCCGCTCCAGTTGGAACACCCTGTTCGACAAGATCATCGGCACCATGCGTTTCGGCAGCCGCGGCCGTACCGAGGAAGAGGTGCTGAGCGATCTCTACCACCCCGACCGGAAGACCAGGCAGCAGGCGGCCGACGACATGACCGCCGGGCTGCAGAGCCACAGCCACATCCTCACCCACATTTTCAATACGCTGGCCGCCGACAAGATGATCAGTGACCGGTTGCGCCGCTACCCGGCCTGGATCAGCGCCCGCAACCTGGACAACCAGGTGGCCGACACCACCGTCGCCACCCTGGTTGACGCGGTGGTCGAGCGTTACGATATCGTCGCCCGCTACTACCGGCTCAAGGCAACGCTCATCGGGTTGGACAGCCTGGTTGATTATGACCGTTACGCGCCGCTGCCGGCGCTGCCGACCCTGTCCATCGACTGGCCGCGCTGCCGGGACATCGTTCTCGATTCGTTTGCTGCCTTCTCCCCGAAACTCAGGGATGCGGCCGGTCGCTTCTTCACCGAGCGCTGGATCCACGCCCCGTTGTCGGCCGGCAAGCGCGGCGGTGCGTTCGCCCATCCGGCCATACCTGCGGTCCACCCCTATGTGCTGGTCAACTATGCCGGAACCCTGCGCGATGTCTCCACCGTCGCTCACGAACTCGGCCACGGGGTACACCAGCTCCTCGCCGCTGAACGCGGCTATTACAACAGCGATACACCGCTGGTGCTGGCCGAGACCGCCTCGGTCTTCGCCGAGCTGCTAGTCTTCAAGGCCCAAGTGGCTCTGCTCGACAAGCCCCAGGAACGACGGGCCTTCATCTGTCAGAAGCTGGAGTCGATCTTCGCCACGGTCTTTCGCCAGGTGGCCATGAACCGTTTCGAACGGCTGGTTCACGAAGGCCGGCGGCAAAAAGGGGAATTGAGCAGCAAGGAGCTGGGCGATTACTGGATGAATACCCAGCAGGAGATGTTCGGGGATTCGGTGCTGCTGCGCGACGACTATCGCATCTGGTGGAGTTACATCCCTCACTTCCTCGCCACACCGGGCTACGTGTACGCTTACGCCTTCGGTGAACTATTGGTACTGGCCCTGTACAACCGCTACCTGGAGCAGGGCCCGGCTTTCATCGACGAATACTTCGACCTGCTCGCTGCCGGCGGCTCGGCCACCCCGGCCGAACTGCTCAAGCCGTTTGCCATCGACCTGGATGATCCGCTCTTCTGGCGACAAGGGTTACGGGTGATCGACGCCATGCTGGCGGAAGTGGAGAGTAGCTAAAGCGGGGCAGGCCCCTGGCCTGCTGTTTCGACGGTCGCCCGCCGTGGTGAAGGCGGGAAACCCTCGAGAGCTGCTATTTGTTGCGGCGCCAGTGCGGGTGGGTGATCCGCCATTTTCGGATCTTGTAGTTCAGGGCTCGCGGGCTGATGCCGAGCTTGCTGGCGGCGGTCTTCTGTACCCAGAGCGCCTCCTCCAGCGCCTTGATGATCAGATCGCGCTCCTGGCCGGCCAGGGAACCGTTGTTTTCCCGGGCGATACGGTCACTGTGGCGACGGCGGTCGATGACGAAACCATCCAGCCCATGCTCCTTGGTGCGTCGGGGCGGCAAGGCCAGGTTGGCCAGTTGGATCTCATTGCTCTCGGCAAGGATGACGGCTCGCTCGATGGTATTGGCCAGCTGCCGGATATTGCCCGGCCAGTCATAGGAGAGGATGGCCTGAACCGCCTCTTCGGAAAATCCCCGAAGGGTACGATTGACCATCCGGCAATAACGGCTCAGAAGCCGCTCGGCCAACGGCATGATGCATTCAAGCCGCTCCCGCAGCGGCGGCAGGGCAACCGGCAGAACGTTGATCCGGTAGTAGAGATCTTCCCGGAACCGGCCTTCTTCCACCTGACGCACCAGGTCCTTGTTGGTGGCGGCGATGATGCGGACATCGGCATGGATGGTCTTGTTGCCGCCGACCCGCTCGAACGATTTCTCTTCCAGCACCCGCAGCAGTTTGGATTGCAGGTTGAGGCTGATCTCGCCGATCTCATCGAGGAAGATCGTCCCCCCGGCGGCTTGTTCGAACCGGCCGATCCGCTGCTTTTCGGCGCTGGTGAAAGAGCCCGTTTCGTGGCCGAACAGCTCGGACTCCAACAGGTGTTCAGGGATATTGGCGCAGTTGATCTTGACAAACGGTTTGGTCTTGCGCGGTGAATTGAAATGAACGGTGCCGGAGAGGAAACTCTTGCCGGTACCGGTATCGCCGGTGATGAGGATGGTCGAATCAGTGCTGGAAAATTTTTTCAATATCTTGAGCACCGCCTTCATCTTGGCGCTGCGGGCGATGACCTGATTGAAGTCATAGACCACGTCCTGCCGGTGCCGCAGGTAATCGATTTCGTGCCGCTGGTTGCGCAGTTCGATGGCCCGTCTCACCGCCATGCGGGTCCGCTCCCGGGATACCGGATGCACCAAAAAATCACAGGCGCCGAGGTTCATGGCCCTGACCACCAGGTCCGCTTTTTCACTGGCACTGGCAATGACGATCGGGGTGTAGGGGCTCTTGATGGTGGCACTTTCCAGCAGGCGCATGCGGGTACTGTCGGGATCATCGATGCCGAGGAGAATCAAATCGTACTGACGGGCACTCATCTCCGCTTGAAATTCCGACTCGCTATTCGTAATAGTGAGGTGGTAAGATCCGGATAGGGCGTCGCCGATAGCCTCGGAACTGCCCGAACACGCGTCGTAGATAAGGATGGCGTCTCTAGCCGGCATTACAACACCGTATTTGATATTTCGTAATTGTAATTCCCCCAGGTTCCGTTATACGAGAGTCTTTCTGAAATTGCAAACAAAATTGTACATTTACCGAAACACCGCGGCTCCGGGACTCCCAAATAACTATATATCTATCTGTTTTTAATGATATTTTCCGATTTCGACAAACGCATGATGAGTCTCGCTCTGGCTGCCGCCAGGGGTTCGGCGGAGACCGGTGAAGTACCGGTTGGGGCAGTCATTTGTCAGGGAGAGACCGTGCTTGCCGTGGCCGGCAACCATCCCATCACCACCACCGATCCGACCGCCCACGCTGAGATTGCGGTTATTCGGGAAGCGGCGCGAAAAATGGGCAATTACCGGCTTCCCGGCACCACCCTCTACGTGACCCTCGAGCCCTGCCTGATGTGCATGGGGGCCATCATTCACAGTCGGATTGAACGACTGGTCTTCGGCGCCCGGGACCCGAAGACCGGAGCCGCCTGCTCGAAATACCGGATCGGTCGAGACGGGCTGCTCAACCACACCGTTCGCATCGAGAGCGGCCTGCTGGACCGGCAGTGCGGCGCTTTGCTGGTCTCGTTCTTCAGCACCAGACGGCAGAGTCGGACGGAAAGCCAACCCGACAGCTGAGTCCGGTGCCGCTGCCGCCGCCGAATCGTCACCGGTTTTTCTCGCCCCGTCACTTTTTCATTGATAAAATGAGGTTGACCGTTTAAGAAACAGACCACATTGCTCTACTGCAGACTCTTGTGTCACAGCACTATTCGGAGAGGTGACCGAGTGGCTTAAGGTGCACGCCTGGAACGCGTGTGTACGCAAGTACCGAGAGTTCGAATCTCTCCCTCTCCGCCAGAGATAAACGCCTGCCGGTAATCGGAAACGGTTACCGGCATTGCTGTTTCCTGGGCCGCCGCGCAACGGTCCCACACCGACGCTCGAATAGGCCTTCGTGGGGATCATCCGAATTGAGCGTACTTTTTTTAGTTACCGGTAGCAAACCCGGTGATGGGCATCGCCTCCTCGGTTGCAAAGACGTACGCATGAGTCGAATGAACCGCTGTTAAGACGGCCAACCATTGACGCCGGCGGGCACGCACCTTATGTTAGCAGCAGTACCCGGAATTGCTTGACGCTGCCGGGCAAATTGGGTATACATCGCCTCTGAGCCGGCTGCAGTGCAGGCTGGCTCATCCTGGCGGTCAGCAGTTTATCACGTTGGGATTAATACGACTTCGGCTTGATAGCCGGGTCCTGCGCAACAAAGGATCACGAACCCCGCCAGGTCCGGGAGGAAGCAACGGTAGTGACCCCCTTTGTGTGATGCAGGGTGCCCGGCTATCATTTTTTACCCTTCCATAAGGGGAGCTTGAAAAATTCGAAAGTTCGTTCAAGTTCGAGGCGCGCAAGATCATTTTACCGCAGGCATATAGATGATATTCCGAGGATAAAATGTGATTGCGCAACGATGAGATTGGGCGAAATGGCAATTTTTCAAGGTTCCCATAAGTCGAATCGAGCTGCCATAAGCGCCCATGTCCTATCTGGTCCTCGCCCGCAAATTCAGACCGCAGAGCTTCGCCGACGTGGTCGGTCAGAAGCCGGTGGTCAAGACCTTGCAAAACAGCCTCAAACGCGGTCGGGTTGCCCACGCCATCCTCTTTTCCGGGGTCCGGGGTGTCGGCAAGACAACGCTCGCCCGACTCATGGCCAAGGCCCTCAACTGCGCCTCCGGACCGACCCCGACCCCCTGTAACGCCTGTTCCTCCTGCCGGCAGATCGCCGCCGGCACGGCGCTCGATCTCCACGAGATAGACGGCGCCTCCAACCGCGGCATCCAGGAAGTCCGTGACCTCAAGGACAAGATCAAGTTCATGCCGGCCGCGGCGCGATACAAAGTGATCATCATCGACGAAGTGCACATGCTCACCACCGAGGCCTTCAACGCCTTGCTGAAGACCCTCGAGGAGCCGCCCGAACACGTCTATTTCATGTTCGCCACCACCGAGCTGCACAAGATTCCGATCACCATTTTGTCCCGTTGCCAGCGCTACGAGTTGCAACGGGTCACCGGCGCTGAGCTGAGCGAACATTTTGCCCGGCTGGCCGCCGCCGAAGGGATCTCCCTGGAAGCTGCCGCCCTGGCCCTGATCGTCAGGGAGGCGGAAGGCTCGGTCCGCGACGGTCTGAGCCTGCTCGACCAGGTATTCTCCTATGGCGATGAACATATCACCGCCCGCGACGTGGCGGACGTGCTCGGGCTGGTCGGCCGCGATGTCCTGCACGACATCGCCCGCGCCCTGCTCAACGGCGACCGGCAGACCGCCCTGGCCCGGCTCGCTGAGGCCTTCGAACACGGCATGGATCTGAAACGATTCATGAACGACCTGCTCGATTGTTTTCGCAGCCTGATGCTGATCCGCATCTCCGGCTGCGAGCATCTTATCGAACTGCCGGCCGAAGAAATCGCTCTCCTGGCAGAAACCGCCCGGCAGCACAGCCTGGAAACCATCCACCAGCAACTGAACCTGCTGCTGCAGACGGCCGAGACCATCCGCCACTCCTCGCAACCGCGGCTGGCCCTGGAGATCGCTTTTCTCTCCATCATCGAATCCGGCAATGTCATCGGGGTCCAGACCCTACTCAGCCAATTGGACGAAGTGCTCGGCAAGCTTCCCGAGAGTGGACCGCACGCGACAGCCTCCGAAAAATCCGATGGCCGATCGGGGCCGCCGCCTGTCGATCCCCCCCCGGTCAAAAGGGTCGCACCGCCGCAACCGCCATCGACAAACGACCTGCCCGCCGCCCCGCCGCCAGCCGAGCCGCCCCCCGTTACAACACCCCCACCGGCGGCAGCCAGGGACAGCAGCAGCGGCCAACCGGAAAAAGCGGCACCGCCACCACCGCCGGGCGGAACGAAACAGATCAGAAAGGACTGGCTGGAGTTCATCGCCTACGTCCGCAACCGGCGGGAATGGATGGCCCAGAACCTGCAACAGGCCACCGCCGTCAAGGAACACGGGAGCGAGCTGAACCTGGAGTTCGACACCCCGGCGGAGTGCGCTTTGCTGCGGAGCAAAGAAAATCGCCAGGCACTGACCGAATACGTACTTGATTTTTTTCAGAAAGATTTCACCATCCACATCATCAGCCCGGAAGATCCGGACGACCCCGGCGTCGCCGTTGCCGAAGGACCAAAGAAGCGGCGCCAACAGCTGGCCGCCCATCCATTGGTACGGATGACCGAAGAAATCTTCGGCGGCCAGGCCGGAGATATCCGGATCAGTCAACACAATCGTTAACCACCCCCCGCATCGAGGACGCCGTATTATGGATCTCTCTTCAATCATGCAGCAGGCGCGCGACATGCATGAAAAAATGGCCAAAATCCAGAACGACCTGGCAAGCAAGACCATCACCGGCAGCGCCGGCGGCGGCATGGTCAACGTCGAGGCCACCGGCCGGGGCGACATTATCTCCGTCAAGATAGAACCGGAACTGATCGACCCGGCCGAGGCCACCATGCTCCAGGACCTGGTTACCGCCGCCGTCAATGACGCCCTGCGCAAGGCCCGCGACCTGGCAAAGCAGGAGATGACCAGGCTTACCGGCGGCATCCAGATCCCCGGGGTTACCAACCTCTTTTAAGCACGCCCGATGAGCAGCCTGCACGTCATCCCCCCGGCCCTGGAACGGCTGATCCGCAGCTTTTCCCAACTCCCCGGCATCGGCAGCAAGACTGCAACCCGCCTGGCCTTGAACATCCTGCGCCGACCTCCTGCCGAGGCCCGGGAACTGGCGGCGGCCCTGGCCGAGTTGCACAGCGCTATACGTCTCTGTTCCCGCTGCATGACCTTTTCCTAAAAAGACCCGTGCCTGATCTGCAGCGACCCGCGCCGGGACGGTTCGCTGGTCTGCGTCGTCGAACAGCCGGCCGACCTGATGGCTATTGAAAAGACCGACCGTTACCGGGGGCACTACCATGTGCTGCACGGTGTCCTGTCACCGATCGACGGTATCGGTCCCGAGGAGATCAAGGTCCGGGAACTGGTCAGTCGGATCAAGACCGGCACCATCGACGAAGTGTTGATCGCCACCAGTTCGACGGTCCCCGGCGAGGCCACCGCCTCCTATCTCATCGACCGGCTGCAGCAGCTGCCGGTGAAACTGTCGCGCCTCGCCTGCGGCATCCCGATGGGCATGGACATCAAGTACGCCGATCAATACACCCTGGCCCGGGCCATCGAAGGCCGGTCGAAGGTGGGCTGAAGCGCGTCCCTGGTCCGGCAGCGGCCGATTTCGCATCTTTACGCTTGACACGGACCATCATTATTGGTAATTGAAGCAGGTTTTTAAGCTTGCCCGCAGGCTCATTCGTACGTATAATGCAGGCAACATGATGGTCGCCCCACAGCGACCCGGTACAACGCAGCCGCTGATCCGGCTGCGGGACCAAAAAGCAATACAGGCGCGTAGCTCAGTGGGAGAGCGCTACCTTGACGTGGTAGATGTCGTGGGTTCAATCCCCTCCGCGCCTACCAATTGATAAAGGCTAAAGGAAGAACGGACCTGCTGACCGTTTGCTCTTTAGCCTTTATTTTTCTCCGGCGGACAGATGACTGACATTGCGGTACACATAGCGGACGGCGAGCCGATCCGGCTGCCTGCGGGGGCTCCCGTTAAAGAGGCCTTGGACAGGCTTCTCTCCGGCAAGCAGCGCAAACGGACCATCGCCGCGTACGCCAACGGCGTTGCGGTCGATTTGAGCAGGCCGCTGCACGACGACACCGAACTGGCCCCGATCCAGGTCGACAGCCCCGAAGCACTAGACATCCTGCGCCATTCCACCTCACATGTGATGGCCGAAGCGGTGCGCGACCTGTTCGGTCCCGGGGTCAAAGTGGCCATCGGCCCGGCCATCGAAAACGGTTTTTATTACGATTTCCGGCGCGACGAACCGTTCAGCCCCGAGGATTTCGCGGCCATCGAGAAGCGCATGGAGGAAATTGCCGCCCAGGCCCTGCCCTTCACCCGGCAGGAAGAACCGCGCCGAGAACTTATCGAGCGTTTCCGCGACCAGGGCGAAAAATACAAGGTCGAACTGCTCGAGGACATCCCCGACGATACGGTGAGCATCTACCGCCAGGGTGATTTTGTCGACCTCTGTCGCGGCCCGCACCTGCCGGATACCTCCTGGGTCAAACATTTCAAATTGCTGCGGGTGGCCGGCGCCTACTGGCGCGGCGACGAGAAGAACGACGTGCTGCAGCGCATCTACGGCACCGTCTTCTTCGATGCCAAGGAACTGAAAAAATATCTCAACGATCTGGAAGAAGCGAAGAAACGCGATCATCGGCGGCTCGGCAAGGAATTGCACTTGTTCACCGTCAACGACCAGATCGGCCCCGGCCTGATCCTCTGGCAGCCCAAGGGAGCCCAACTGCGCCGCCTGATCGAGGATTACTGGAAGGACGAACACTACCGGCACGGCTACGAGTTGCTCTACACCCCGCATATCGCCCGGCAGGACCTGTGGAAGACCTCCGGACACCTGGATTTCTACGCCGAGAACATGTACGCCGGTATGGAAATCGACGAGGTCAAATATCAGCTCAAGCCGATGAACTGCCCCTTTCATATCGGCGTCTACAAGAGCGACAAACGCAGTTACCGGGAATTTCCCATCCGTTGGGCCGAACTGGGCACCGTCTACCGTTACGAGCGGGCCGGCGCCCTGCACGGACTGCTGCGGGTGAGGGGCTTCACCCAAGACGACGCCCATATCTTCTGCCGCGAAGATCAACTCGAGGAAGAGATATTCAACATCCTCGATCTGAACCTGCACATCCTCAAAACCTTCGGGTTTGCCGACTACGATATCTACCTGTCGACCCGGCCGGAAAAATCGGTAGGCTCAGACGAGATCTGGGAGCGAGCGACCAGGGCCCTGAAGCAGGCGCTGGAGAAGAAAGGACTCGGCTACACCGTCGATCCCGGTGAGGGGGTCTTCTACGGGCCGAAGATCGATATCAAGATCAAGGACCAGCTCGGCCGCTCCTGGCAGTGTTCCACCATCCAGGTGGATTTCAACCTGCCCGAACGGTTCGACATGACCTATACCGGCACCGATAACCACGATCACCGACCGATCATGATCCATCGCGCCCTGATGGGCTCGCTGGAACGGTTCGTCGGCGTGCTGATCGAGCACTATGCCGGTGTCTTCCCCCTCTGGTTCGCGCCGGTGCAGGCCCGCATCCTCAATATCACCGACGACCAGGCCGACTATTGCGAGCGCGTTTACCAAGAATTGCGAAAAGCAGGGGTGCGCGTCGAAAAAGATTTGCGTAACGAGAAATTGAATTATAAAATCCGCGAGGCCCAGATTGGCAAAATTCCCTATATGCTGATTGTCGGCGACCAGGAAAAAACCGATGGAACGGTAACGGTCCGCTTACGCGATGGGAAAAATCTGCCGCCGATGGCCGTTGCCGACTTTGCCGCCAAGGTGGCCGACGAATGTCGGGCCGGACGCGGTATCTAGCAGGATGAGGCGCCGTCTGTTCGGCGGTTGCGCAGCAACCCCGGCAGTCAGGCTTTCATGTTCGTAGAAAAGAGGAGGTCCGATATTAAACGGAAAAGTAAGAGCGTTCCCGGCCAACGAGAG